>NZ_CALRZC010000001.1:0-99618 GCF_943372545.1 Variovorax sp. YR752
TTCGTGGTCGTGGTGGGTTTGTCGTCGGGCCTGCAGGCCGTGCAGACCATCAAGGAACTGGGCCTGACCATCTTCGGCGTCGGCGTGGTGGTCACGCTCGTGCCGATGATCCTCACGATGCTGTTCGGTCGCTACGTGCTGCGCTACGACAACACGGCCGTCTTCGCCGGTGCCCTGAGCGGCTCGCGCAGCGCCAACCCGGCCTTCGGCGAAGTGCTGGGCAAGGCCGAGAACGCGATTCCCACCGTGCCCTTTGCCATCACCTACGCGCTGGCCAACGTGTTCCTCACGCTGCTCGGCCCGCTGATCGTGGCGCTGGTCTGAGCACGGCTTCCTTTTTTCCTTTCTTCTTTTTTCTCAACCAAGGAGTACTCCATGGATTTCGGCGACGTGAAAAAACTGGGTGGGCTGAGCCCGTTCGAACTGAAGGATGCGCTGATCCAGGTCGCACGACAGAGTGACCGCCTCATGCTCAACGCCGGTCGCGGCAACCCGAACTTTTTGGCCACCACCCCGCGCCATGGCTTCTTCCAGTTCGGCCTGTTCGCCATGACCGAGGCCGAGCGCTCGTACATCTACATGGCCGACGTGGGCGGCTTTCCGCAGCGCGAGGGCATCGAGTCGCGCTTCGAGATCTTCGCCAAGTCGCACGCGGGCGAGCCGGGCGTGCGCTTCATCGAGGCCGCCGTGTCGTACGTGCGCGACCAGCTGGGCTTGTCGGCCGGCGACTTCATCTACGAGATGTGCGAGGCCATCCTGGGCTGCAACTACCCGGTGCCCGACCGCATGCTGCGCCTGTCCGAGATCATCGTGGGCCAGTACATCCACAAGGAGATGATCAACACCCATCCCTTCGTGGGCCGGTTCGACATGTACGCAGTGGAAGGCGGCACCGCCGCCATGACCTACCTGTTCAACAGCCTGCGCGAGAACCACTTGCTGTCGCCCGGCGACACCATCGCGCTGGGCATGCCGATCTTCACGCCCTACATCGAGATCCCGCACCTGAACGACTACCAGCTCATCGAGGCGCTGATCGATGCGCCGGCCGAGAACAACTGGCAGTTCACCAAGAAGGAGCTGCAGAAGCTGCTCGACCCGAAGGTCAAGGCCTTCTTCCTGTGCAACCCGAGCAACCCGCCCTCGGTGAAGATCAGCGACGAGGTGCTGGGCTACATCGCCGACATCGTGAAACAGCGGCCCGACCTCATCATCCTCACGGACGACGTGTACGGCACCTTCGCCGACAACTTCACTTCGCTGTTCGCGATGTGCCCGCACAACACCATCCTGGTGTATTCGTTCTCGAAGTACTTCGGCGCCACCGGCTGGCGCATGGGCGTGGTCGCCACGCACGAGGACAACATCCTCGACCGCAAGATCGCCGCCCTGCCCGAGGCCAAGCGCCGGGAACTCGACGCGCGCTACAGCTCCATCACCACCGAGCCGCGCCAACTGAAGTTCATCGACCGCCTGGTGGCCGACAGCCGCACCGTGGCACTGAACCACACGGCCGGCCTTTCGACGCCGGTGCAGGCGCAGATGGTGATGTTCTCGCTGTTCTGCCTCATGGACGAGGGCGAGACCTACAAGAAGTCGATGAAGCACATCGTCTCGCGGCGCAAGGAAGCGCTGTACCGCGAGCTCGGCCTGCCGCTGCCGCCCGACCCGAACTCGGTGAGCTACTACCACCTGCTCGACCTGCAGGACATCGCCACGCAGATGCACGGCGAGCGCTTCGGCAAATGGATTCTGACCAAGCTGCAGCCGAACGAGGCGCTGTTCCGCATCGCCTCCGAAACCAGCATCGTGCTGCTGCCGGGCCGCGGCTTCGGCGGCAAGCACCCCTCGGGGCGCGTGTCGCTGGCCAACCTCAACGAGTACGACTACGCGAACATCGGGCGCTCGCTGCGCAAGATGGCTTCGGAGTACTTTGCGATGTTCGAGAAGGAAACGGGGAGCGGCAAGGGGGAAAAGACGAAGACCGCTGTCGTCAAGCCCGTGAAGGCCGCGAAGAAGAAGTAGCAGACCCCGCGCCGCACCTGCTGGGCGCGCCGGCCGCCGGCGCGCTCAGCTTCTGCTGGCGCGCCCCGGCGGTTCGAGCACCACCATCCGCCACGCGCACAGCGTGCCCGCCACCGCCAGCACCGCCGCCAGCGCGAACATGACGCGGTAGCCCAGCTCCTGCGCCACCGCGCCGCCGAGCAGCACGCCCAGCACACCGCCGAAGCCGTAGCCGATCACCGTGAACAGCGCCTGTCCGCGCCCGCGCAAGTGGCCGGGGAAACGGCGCGACACCACGGCGATGCAGGCCGTGTGGTGCGCCGCGAAGCTCAGTGCATGCAGCCATTGCGCGACGACCAGCGCCGCGATGAAACCGCCCAACCCGGCCGTGAGCCCGAGCCGCGCCACGCCGGCGATGCCGCACACCAGCATCCAGCGCGGCATCGGCAACAGGCCGATGAGGCGGCCCTGCAAAAAGAACCAGACGATCTCGGCCACCACCGACAGCGCCCACAAGAGGCCGATGGTGCTCTTGCCGTAGCCGATCGAATCGAGGTACAGCGAGAAGAACGCGTACACCGAGAAGTGCGACATCACCTGGAAGAACAGCGAGGCGAAAAACCAGCGCACGGCGGGGATGCGCAGCACGGGGCCGATGGGTTCCTTCACGGCGTCGTGCGCGGCGGGCGGCTCGCGCACGTCGGGCAGCTTCATCGTGGCGATCAGCACGACGGCCAGCGTGCCGGCGGCCCAGTACGGAAAGTGCTTCATGCCGAAGCGCTCGAACCATTCGCCCGCAACGAACACGGTGACCAAAAAGCCGGCCGAGCCACACAGGCGGATGCGCCCGTAGCGCCCCCAGTCGCCCGCGACGATCTGCGCCATGGCCGCTTCGGTGAGCGACATCATCGAGCTGGTGTGCGTGAACATCACGAGCAGCACGAGCGCAAGCCACCAGGCGCCGCCGTGCCACCACAGCCCGAAGGAACTGGCCAGCGCCACGGCGGCGCTGAAGCGCAACAGCTTCACGCGCTGGCCGGTGTGATCGCTGAGCGCGCCCCAGGCATAGGGCGCAAAGACGCGCGTGATCGATTGCACCGAGGCCAGCAGGCTGATCGTGAAGATCGGCAGGCCCAGGTCCTTGAGCCACAACGGCAGATACGGATTGAAGAAACCGATGTGCGCGAAATAGCTGGCCGACAGGCCAGCAAATGCCAACAGGTGGCCGCGTCCGGCGGCCACAGGTGGCGGCGTCGACACTACAGGAAGGACGACTGCGGCGACGCAGCTTCGGTCTTCTCTGCGGGCGGGTTCACGTCGCCGCACTGCGCGCGGTTGCGCAGCACGTGTTCCATCACCACCAGCGCGAGCATCGCTTCGGCAATGGGCGTGGCGCGGATGCCGACGCAAGGGTCGTGACGGCCCTTGGTGATGACTTCGACGGGGTTGTTGTTCACGTCGATGGACTGGCGAGGGCTGATGATCGAGCTGGTGGGCTTGATCGCGATGCTCACCTCGAGGTCTTGCCCCGAGCTGATGCCACCCAGAATGCCACCGGCGTTGTTGCTGAGGAAACCGGTCGGCGTGATCGAGTCGCCGTGAGTGGTGCCGCGCTGCGTGATGCTGTCGAAGCCGGCGCCGATTTCCACGGCCTTCACGGCATTGATGCCCATCATGGCGTAGGCGATCTCGGCGTCGAGCTTGTCGAACAGCGGCTCGCCCAGGCCCACCGGCACGTTCGTGGCGGTGACGCGGATGCGCGCGCCGCACGAGTCGCCGGCTTTGCGCAGGCGGTCCATATAGTCCTCCAGCGCGCCCACGTCGGCGATGGGGGCGAAGAAGGGGTTGTTCGGGACGTGGTCCCAGCTCTCGAAGGGAATGGCGATCTCGCCGATCTGCGTCATGCAGCCGCGGAACACCATCCCGTATTTTTCGGCCAGCCACTTCTTGGCGACGGCACCGGCCGCGACCATGGGCGCGGTGAGGCGTGCCGAAGAACGCCCGCCGCCGCGCGGATCGCGGATGCCGTATTTCTTCCAGTAGGTGAAGTCGGCGTGGCCGGGGCGGAACTGCTGGGCGATCTGCCCGTAGTCCTTGCTGCGCTGGTCGGTGTTCTGGATCAGCAGCGCGATGGGCGTGCCGGTGGTCTTGCCTTCGTACACGCCGGACAGGATCTGCACCGCGTCGGGCTCGTTGCGCTGGGTGACGTGGCGGCTGGTGCCGGGGCGGCGACGGTCGAGGTCGCCCTGGATGTCGGCCTCGCTCAGGGCCATGCCCGGGGGGCAGCCGTCGATCACGCAGCCGATGGCCGGGCCGTGCGACTCGCCGAAATTGGTGACCGCGAAGAGAGTTCCGAAGGTGTTGCCGCTCATGCGGGGGATTATCCCCACAAAGCAGCAGCCGACTCAGTCGGTGGTGTTTTCCATGCGCTTGGCCAGCACCCCGAGCTGCAGCTCGATGCTGAACAGCCGCTCGTTCAGCACCGCTGTCTGCAGGCGGATCGCCTCGACGATGGCCTTGGTCTGCGGGTCGGAGGTGCTGTCGGACAGTTCCGCCAGGTCATGCAGCTTCTTGCGCAGTTCGTTGCTCATGGGGCCTCCGTTCGGTCGTGGGGATGCGTCGTGGAAGCCCCAGTATGGAGGCTCGTCAACGCTCCGGCAATGCGGCGCCGCCCGGGGGTACGGCGCCCTCCTGTGCATGCGACGCGCCCACGCCGCGCAAGCGCACCGCTACCAGCACGCCGACGAACAGCAGCACCACCGCGCACAAGCCGGCCACCAGCCGCAGGGCGCGCAGCAGCGCCTCGCGCCCGGTGTCGAGCAGTGCGGCGCCGGTGGTACCGGGCAGTTCCCCGGCCAGCGCGACCGCCCCGCCCAGCGTGCTGCGGGCGGCTTCGACCGCGGCCGCACCGGCCAGGCCGGCCGGCACGGCATCGGCCATGGCCGCGCGGTAGATCGCTGCGCCGACGCTGCCGAGAATCGCGATGCCCAGCGCGCCGCCGAACTCGGAACTCGTCTCCGAGATCGCCGAGGCCACGCCCGCGCGCTCGGGCGGCGCGCTGCCCACGACCAGGTCGGTGGCCAGCGTGAACACCGGTGCCAGGCCGAGCGAAGAGATGATCGCGCTCGTCACCATCCAGGCCAGCCCGCCCTGCGCGGGCAGCAGCACCAGCATGCCGAAGCCCAGCGCCGCCACACCCAGCCCGCCGCCCATGACATAGGCCGGGCACAGGCGCCGCGTGAGCGCGGGCACGATCATCGAACCGACGATGAAGGCGCCGGCGCTCGGCATGCTCCACAGGCCCGCCTCCAGTGGCGACAGGCCGAGCACCAGTTGCAGGTACTGGGCGTTGTAGAGAAAGAGCCCGAACATCACGAAGCAGGCCAGCATGTAGGCCCCGAGCGAGACGCTGAAAGCCGGCAGCCTGAACAAGCGCAGGTCGATCATCGGATTCGCAAGCCGCCCCTGCCGGCGCGCGAACAGCCAGCCGAGCAGCGCACCGACCGCGATGGCCAGCAGCGACACCGCGTCGGGGCCATGCTCGGCCACCTGCTTGATGCCGTAGATGGCGGCCAGCACGGCGCCCAGCGAGAGCGCCACGCTGACCAGGTCGAGCGCGCCCGCGTCGGGGTCGCGGTACTCGGGCAAGAGCCACGGGCCGAGCGCCAGCAGCAGCACCATCACCGGCACGCCGATGAGGAACACCGAGCCCCACGGAAAGAACTGCAGCAGCACGCCGCCCAGCACCGGGCCGATGACCGCGCCGGCCGAGTAGCTCGAGATCCACACGCCGATGGCCACGGTGCGCTGCGCCGGGTCGAGGAACATGTTGCGGATCAGCGAGAGCGTGGACGGCGCCAGCGTCGCCCCCGCCACGCCCAGCAGCGCGCGCGTGGCGATCAGCATGTTGGCGCTGGTCGAGAAGGCCGCGAGCACCGACGCCACGCCGAACGCCACCGCGCCGATCAGCAGCAGCCGGCGCCGCCCGATGCGGTCGCCCAGCGTGCCCATGGTGACCAGCAGGCCGGCCACGAAGAAGCCGTAGATGTCGACGATCCACAGCAGCTGCGACGCCGTGGGCTTGAGGTCTTCGCTGATCGACGGGATCGCCAGGTTCAGCACCGTGAGGTCCATCGAATAGAGCATGCACGGCAGCGCGATGACCGCGAGGCCGGTCCATTCGCGCGCCGTGGCGCGGGCGGGCGTCGCCCGGTTCGTGGCGCCGCTCATGGGCCGGCCCCCTGGTTGCCGCTGTCGCTGCTAGAGAAAGCCTTGCGCACCTCGACGCTGCTGAAGCGCGCCGAGGGAATGCCGGCCGCGAGTTGCAGCGCTTCTTCTTCGCTGTCGGCCTTGACGAGGTAGAAGCCGCCCAGCTGCTCGCTGGTTTCGGCGAACGGCCCGTCGGTGACCGAGAGTTTGTCGTTGCGCATGCGCACCGTGACCGCCGTGCCGGCCGGCTGCAAAGCCTCGGCCACGACGAGCTTGCCGAGCGCCTGCAGATGGGCGTCGTAGTCGATGTGTTCGTTGATGTAGTGGTCCATGTCCTGCGCCGAGAAGTGGCTCGTCTGCGCGTCGGTTCCGTAGATCAGGCAAAGGTATCTCATGCAACATTCCCCTTCGGGTTTTCGATCATTTCCATGGCATCGATGGGACGCACTTCGATGGCGCCGTAGCGCGCCATCGGAATGCGGCCCGCCAGCTGGATCGCGGCGTTCAGGTCGCGCGCCTCGACCAGGATGAAGCCGCACAGCTGCTCGCGCGCTTCGGCGTACGGGCCGTCGACGTGCGAGCGCTGGCCCTGGCGCACCTGCACGACCTTGGCGGCGCTCACCGAGGTCAGCGCTTCGGCGGCGATGAAATGGCCGGCGGCTTCGAGCAGGCGGTCGTAGGCCATCGAATCGGCGCTGAGCGCGCGGCGCTCGTCGGGCGACAGTGCGCGAAGCACCGCTTCGTCGCAATGAACGAGGCAGAGGTATTTCATGCGGAATCTCCTTGCAGATTTGAGTGAGGACACCACTGGTCGAACGGCGACGGCCGAAATCGACACGAGGCGTCAAAAATTTTTCGCGCCCGGCAACGACGCCAGTTGCCGTTCCAGGAACTGCCGCTCGGGTTGCTGGCGGACCAGCGACAGCGCCTGCAGATAAGCCTCACGCGCATCGTCGGTGCGGCCCAGGCGTCGGCACAGCTCGGCACGCGCGCCGTGCGCCAGGTGGTACTGAGCCAGCTCGCCGCGCGCGAGCAACGCGTCGATCAGCGCCAGCCCTGCCGTCGGCCCGTCGCGCATCGCCACGGCCGCCGCGCGGTTGAGCTCTGCCACGGGCGAAGGGTCGAGCCGCAGCAGCACGTCGTACAGGCCGACGATCTGCGGCCAGTCGGTGACGGCGGCCTCGGGTGCTTCGGCATGCACCGCGGCAATGGCGGCCTGCAAGGTGTACGGGCCGAAGCGGCGCGACAGCAGCGCGCGCTCGACCAGCGCCGCGCCCTCCCCGATCTGCCCGCGGTGCCACAGGCTGCGGTCCTGCGCGTCGAGCAGCACGAGCTCGCCCTGTGCCGAGGTGCGCGCGGTGCGGCGCGCGTCGTGCAACAGCATCAGCGCGAGCAGGCCCAGCGCCTCGGGGTCGGGCAGCAGCTCGGCCACAAGCCGCCCGAGCCGGATCGCCTCGGCTGAGAGGTCGGCGCGCGTCACGCGCTCGCCCGACGAAGCCGCATAGCCTTCGTTGAACACCAGGTACACCACGCGCAGAACGGCATCGAGCCGTTCGGGCAGCTCGGCCAGGCCCGGCACCTGGTACGGAATGCCCGCGTCGCGGATGCGCGCCTTGGCCCGCACGATGCGCTGCGCGATGGTCGGCGCAGGCACGAGAAAGGCGCGCGCGATCTCCTCGGTCGCCAGCCCGCAGACCTCGCGCAGCGTGAGCGCCACCTGGGCGTCGGGCGCGAGCGCGGGGTGGCAGCAAGTGAAGACCAGGCGCACGCGGTCGTCCTCGAGCGCGTCGGCATCGGGGTCGGCCTCGTGCCAGGCGGGCGCGGGGTCGGCCAGCGTGTCGGTGTGCGCGGTGGCCTCGTCCCACGCGGTGAAGCGCGCCTGCCGGCGGATGCCGTCGATCGACTTGAAGCGCCCCGCCGACACCAGCCAGGCGCGCGGGTTGGCCGGCACGCCTTCGTGCGGCCATTGCTCGAGCGCAGCGCGAAAGGCGTCGTGCAGGGCTTCTTCGGCCCGGTCGAAGTCGCCGAGCAGGCGCACGAGCGTGGCGAAGATGCGGCGCGACTCGGTGCGGTAGATCGCGTCCAGCGCGTCGGCAATGGCGGTAGTTTTTTCGGTCACCCGGTGTCGCCGCCGACCAGCCAACTCTCGAGCTTGACGAGCGAGCCCGTCCAGCCGTGGGTGTGGCCCTCACGCGCCGCTTCGTCGAAGAACTGCTGGTGCATGAGCACGAGCTCGCAACCGCCTGCATCGGGCTCGAGTTGCACCGTGACGCGCGACTCGCGCTCGGGCGTGCTGCGCCAGGCCCAGCTGAAGACCAGCCGGCGCTCGGGCACGACCTCCAGGTAAGTGCCGCTCACGTCGTGCGTCTCGCCGTCGGCCGCCACCATGGTCACGCGAAAGCGCCCGCCCACGCGCAGGTCGACCTCGGCCAGCGGCACGTCGACGATTTCCTCGGGGCCGAACCAGTGCTTCAGCGCTTGCGGGTCGGTCCACGCGCGCCAGACTTTGGCGGGGCTGACGCGGAAGTGCCGGCGGAGCGTGAGCGAGGGGCGATCGGGGGTGGAGCTGGTGGTGGGGCCGGGGGAAGGTTTCGCCATTCGGTGTCCTCCTGGTGATAGAGAAAGCGCGCCAGTGCGTCGAGGCGGCCGGTCCAGAACTTCTCATAGCGCGAGAGCCACACGGCAGCCTCCTGCATCGGGCCCGCCGACAGCTCGCAGCGCACGACGCGGCCCGCCTTCGTGCGCGAGATGAGGCCGGCGCCTTCGAGCACGCGCAGGTGCTTCATGAAGCCGGTCAGCGACATGCCGTGCGGTTCGGCCAGTTCAGTCACGCTGAGGCTGCCCTCGCCCAGCGCTTCGAGCACGCTGCGACGCGTCGGGTCGGACAGGGCCGCAAACACGGCGTCCAGGGCATCTGAGTGAACCATGCGGTTGAGTATCTGGAGCGGCCTGCGGGCCGTCAAGCAATGGGCCCCGCGCAGGAACGGTTTATGCATGCTGCATCGCAGCATCATCCCCCGCGAAGGAGCGCCCATGCTGGACCGAACCGCCACCCAGTTCTCTCACGTCAAGCCCGGTGACACCGACTACGTCTCGGGCGGGTTGCGAGACTTCTTCCTGTACCGCGACCTCGGCATTGCGGCCGCCACTCACGGCAAGGTGATCGCGCACCTGGTCAAGGCCAACATGGCACCCGAAACGGGCACCGGCTGGCACCGCCACGAGGCGGACTTCCAGATCGTGATCATGCTCAAGGGCTGGGCGCGCTTCATGTACGAAGATAAGGAAACCCGCGTCGAAGCCGGCGACGTGGTGCACCAGCGCCCCGGCATCCGCCACTTTCTGTTCGACTACTCGCCCGACATGGAGTACCTGGAAATCGTCTCGCCGGCCGACTTCAAGAGCATCGACGTCGAGCCGGTGTGCGAGATTCCGCCGCCCACGCCCTGGCCCTGAAACCCGCTGCCAGCGCGGCTTCGCGCGCCGATAAACTCCTCGCGTCTCACCAGAAACGACAACAACCGAGGAGAGAGAACTTGCGTATTCATACTGCCCGCCTGACGGCCGGCTTGCTGTTCGCGTGCGCCTTGACGGCCACCCATCTCAGCAACGCCGCATCACCCACCACCGCTTCCACCACCTCTGCCGCGAGCTCGCTCGAAGCCGAGCAGGAAGCCGCCTTCAAGGCCGCCAAGGCCGTCCAAAAAGCCGGCCCCGCCGACATCGCCCTGCGCGACCAGGCCCACCTGCACCTGCCCGCCGGCTACGTCTGGGTGCCGACACCCGCCGCCGCGCAGCTCATGCGCAGCATGGGCAACCGCACCGACGACACCTTCATCGGCGCGATCTTCCCCGCCGACGACGGCGACTGGATGGCGGTCGTGAAGTTCGTGAAAGAGGGCTACATCAAGGACGACGACGCCAAGGACTGGAACGCCGACGAACTGCTCACCAGCCTGAAGGAAGGCACCGAGGCCGCGAACGAGGAACGCGCCAAGCGCGGCATCCCGGCGATCGAGGTCACGGGCTGGGCGCAGAAGCCGCAGTACGAAGCCTCGACGCACCGGCTGGTGTGGTCGGCGCTGTCGAAGAAAAAGGGCAGCGACGGCGGCAACCCCGGCGTCAACTACAACACCTATGCGCTGGGCCGCGAGGGCTACGTCAGCCTGAACCTCATCACCAACGCGAACGACCTCGAGAAGTACAAGCCCGACGCCACCAAGCTGCTCGGCGCGCTGCAGTACGACGACGGCAAGAAGTACGCGGACTTCAACGCATCGACCGACAAGGTCGCGGCCTACGGCCTGGCCGCACTGGTGGCCGGTGCAGCCGCAAAGAAGCTCGGCCTCTTCGCAATCGCCCTCGCCTTCCTGGCCAAGTTCGCGAAGGTCGCCGTGGTGGCGGGCGGTGCCGCGCTCTGGGGCCTCACGAAGCTCTTCAAGAAGAAGAGCTGAGCCGTAACTCCGGACTCAGCGCCCTGCGAAGCGCGGCGCGCGCTTTGCGATGAAGGCCGCCACGCCTTCGCGCGCATCCGCGCTGCCCGATCGCTCACGCAGCAGGCGGTGCTCCATCTCGAAGTGTTCTTCGATCGGGCGCGCCGTCGCACCACCGCACAGTGCCTTGATGCCCGCGAACGATGCGGTCGCACCGTTTGCCAGCCGCGTCACCAATGCTTCCGCAGCGGCTGCTAGTTCTGCGTCCGGGTACAACGCATCGACCGCACCCGCCGCCAGGCAGCGCGCACTGTCGATCGGGTCGCTGAGCATCAGCCACTGCTGCGCGCGCACCGGCCCGATGCGACGCGACAGGAAATACGAACTCCCCGCGTCCGGCGACAGCCCGATGGCCGCGTAGCCGGTGCGCAGCTTCATCGACTCGGCCGCGAGCACGAAGTCGCCGCACAGCGCCAGCCCCACGCCCGCACCGCCGACCGTGCCGTTCACCGCCACCACCAAGGGTGCCGGGTTTTGCGCCAGCCGCAGAAGCGCGGGATGCAGCCGATCGAGGATGGCGTCGACCAGCTCGGGCAGCTTGTCGCCCGCTGCCACGAAGCTGTCGATGTCGCCGCCCGCGCAGAACACGCGCCCCTCGCCGGTCAGCAGGATGGCGCGCGGTGCTGCGTCGATCACCTCGTCGATGGCGCGCGACAGCGCATGGCTGCTCGCCAGCGACACCGAATTCGCGCGCTCGGGCCGCTTCAGCACGATGCGGCCGATGCCGTCCTGCACGCCCCAGGCGATGCCTTCCTCGAACTGCATCTCAGATCCCCGTGAGCCCGCCGGTGCACATGAGCGTCTGGCCGCTCACGTAGTCCGACTCGGGCGCGCACAGCAGGTACACCGCGCCGGCGGCTTCTTCGGGCGTGCCGCCGCGGCCCAGCGGGATCGACTGTTCCATCATCGCCAGCAGCCCGGGGTTGACGCCGACCTTGATCTCGCGCCCCTCGATGTTCGCGGTGGTGGCCTCGGCCGTGCTGGCCGTGAGCCGCGTCTGGATGAAGCCGAAGGCCACGCAGTTCACCGTGACGTTCATGCGGCCCCACTCCTTGGCCAGCGTCTGCGTCATGCCGACGATGCCGGCCTTCGCGGTCGAGTAGTTGGCCTGGCCCGCATTGCCGAAGAGCCCGGCCACCGACGAGATGTTGACCACCTTGCGCACCACGCGCCGGCCGGCTTCGGTCTCTGCCTTGCCGAGCGCGCGGATCACCGGCTGCGCGGCACGCAGGATGCGAAACGGCGCCGTCAGGTGCACGTCGATCATGGCGTACCACTGCTCGTCGGTCATCTTCTGCACCACGCTGTCCCACGTGTAGCCGGCGTTGTTGACGATGATGTCCAGGCCCTTGAATTCGCTCACCGCCGTACCGACGAAGCGCTCTGCAAAGTCCGGTGCCGACACGCTGCCGACGCAGGCCACGGCCTGCCCGCCTGCGGCGCGGATGGCCTGCACGGTTTCTTCGGCCGGTTCGGCATCGAGGTCGTTGACGACGATGCGGGCGCCTTCCGACGCGAGCTTGAGCGCGATCGCACGGCCGATGCCGCGGCCCGAGCCGGTGATGAGGGCGACCTTGCCTTCGAGTTTGGGTGTCATGTCTTCTCTCTTCTTTCGTTCAGGGGATTCAGCGCAGCGCCACGAGCGCTTCGCCCGCGATGCGGGCCTGGCCGTACTGGTTGGCGCTGAGCACTTCCACGCGCACGCAGCGCTCGCCGTTGTGCTCCAGCTTCTCGACCACGCGGCCGGTGCAGCGCACGGCATGGCCCAGGTGCGTGATGCCCTGGAAGCGCACGTCGAAACGGCGCAGCTGCGACTGCGGCGCCCACTGCGTGAGCAAGCGGCCGAGCCAGGCCATGCCCAGCATGCCCTGCGCAAACACGTCGGGCATGCCGGCCTTGCGCGCGAAGTCGGTGTCGATGTGGATCGGGTTGTGGTCTCCCGAGGCGCCCGCGAAGAGCGCGAGCGTGGTGCGGTTGACCGGCGCAAGCTGCAGCGCGGGCAGTTCGTCGCCGATCTGGATGCTGTCGTAGGTGATGGAGGTCATGGATGCAGCTTCTTTCAGTGGCGGCACACGATCACCGTGCGCAGCTCGGCCACGAGTTCGTCGCGCTGGTTGGTGGCGCGCGAGGTCTTCACGACGAATTCGAGCGCACCGTTCTTCTTGTCGTAGATGTCGCTGATGGTGGAGCGCACCGTCACCGTGTCGCCCACGCAGGCCGGCCGGTGGTATTCGAAGCTCTGCTCACCGTGCAGCAGCTTCGACAGCGGAATCTGCAGGTCGTCGAGCATCTGGCCCGACGCGCCCGAGTCCAGCTCGGCCGCGAACAGGAAGGTCGGCGGCGCGGGCAGGTCGGGGTAGCCGGCATCGCGCGCGGCGGCGGCATCGGTGTAGACCGGGTCGGTCTCGCCGATGGCCTTGGCGAAGAACTGCAGCCGGGTGCGCTCGATGGGCAGCACCGACGCAGGCAGCTCGTGGCCGATCCATTTCTTGTCGATCATGTTCTGCCTTTTCTCAGACGCGTTCGTACAACGTGACCACGCAGGCGCCGCCCAAACCCAGGTTGTGCTGCAGCGCCATGCGCGCGCCTTCGACCTGCCGTTTGTCGGCTGTGCCGCGCAGCTGCTGGACCAGCTCCGTGCATTGCGCAAGACCCGTGGCGCCCAGCGGGTGCCCCTTCGACAGCAGGCCGCCCGACGGGTTCGTCACGACCTTGCCGCCGTAGGTGTTGTCACCATCGACCACGAACTTCTCGGCGCCGCCGACCGGGCACAGGCCCAGCGCTTCGTAGCTGATGAGTTCGTTGTGCGCAAAGCAGTCGTGCAGCTCGACCACGTCGATGTCCTGCGGGCCGACACCGGCTGCGTCGTACACCTTCTGCGCGGCCTCCTGCGCCATGCTGAAGCCGACCACCTCGCGCATGTCGCGGCTCTCGAAGGTGACGGCGCGGTCGGTGGTCATGGCCTGTGCCTTGATGCGCACGCTGCGATCGAGCCCGTGCCGTTCGGCGAAACGCGGCGAACACACGATGGCGGCCGCCGCACCGCAGGTCGGCGGGCAGGCCATGAGCCGCGTCATCACACCGGGCCACATGACGGGCGCGGCCATCACTTCGTCTTCGGTGACGACGGTGCGGAACAGCGCCACCGGGTTGTTCGACGCATGGCGGCTGGCCTTGGCGCGGATCTTCGCGAAGGTCGACATCTGCGTGCCGTACTGCTGCATGTGCGCCAACCCCGCGCCGCCGAAGTAGCGCAGCGCGAGCGGCACCTGCTCGTTGCCGACCAGCTCGTCGGTGATCGACTCGAAATGATCGAACGGACTCGGGCGGTCGTTGAACACCGCACCCAGCGCGCCGGGGCTCATGTGCTCGAAGCCGAGCGCCAGCACGCAGTCGGCCGCGCCGCTGGCCACGGCCTGGCGCGCGAGGAACAGCGCGGTCGAGCCGGTGGAGCAGTTGTTGTTGACGTTGACGACCGGAATGCCGGTCATGCCCACTTCATAGAGCGCGCGCTGGCCGGCGGTCGAGTCGCCGTACACGTAGCCGACGTAGGCCTGCTGCACCAGCTCGTAGCCGATGCCGGCGTCTTTCAGCGCGGCGTTGGTGGCGTGCGCCGCCATCTGCGGGTAGGGCTGGTTCGCGCCCGGCTTGGTGAAGGGGATCATGCCGACACCGACTACATAGACATCCTGGCTCATGAGCGTCTCCTGAAATGAAGTGAATGAAGAAGAAAAAAAATGGTGGGCGGCGCTCAGGCTACGCTTCGTTGACGGTCTTGCCAAAAGGGTTCGCGCAGCCGGGTCTTGAGCACCTTGCCCGCGCCCGACAGCGGCAGCGCCTCGACCACCGCCACGCTGCGCGGGCACTTGTAGTTCGCGATCAGCGCCTTGCAATGCGCGATGAGCGCATCGGCCGCCAGCTGCTGGCCCGGCTTGAGCACGAGCACCGCATGCACGGCTTCGCCCCACTCCTCGCTCGGGATGCCGATGACGGCGCAGGCCGCCACGGCCGGATGCTGGTTGATGGCGTTCTCGACCTCGGCCGAATAGATGTTCTCTCCGCCGCTGATGATCATGTCCTTCATGCGGTCGACCACGAAGATGTAGCCGTCGTCGTCCATGTACGCGCCGTCGCCGGTGTGCATCCAGCCGCCGCGCACGGCCGCGGCCGTTTGCGCCGGCTGGTTCCAGTAGCCCTGCATCACGTTGGGGCCGCGCACCGCGATCTCGCCCACGGTGCCGCGCGGCACCTCGACGCCCCCGCCGTCGACGATGCGCACCTCGGTGCAGTAGCTCGCGCGGCCGGCCGAGCGCAGCTTGCCCCGGCGCTGGCCTTCGGCCGTGTGGTTGCGCGCCGGGTTGATGGTGGCCAGCGGCGACAGCTCGGTCATGCCGTAGGCCTGCACGAAGTCCACGCCCGGGAAGGCGGCCATCGCGCGGTTCAGCACCGCCTCCGCGATCGGCGAAGCGCCGTAGGTGATGCACTTCAGGCTGGACAGGTCGCGCGGCTCGCGCATGGCGGGATGGTCCACCAGCATCTGGATCATGGTGGGCACCAGCAGCACGTGCGTGACGCGGTCTTTCTCGATGGTGTTCAGCACCGCCTCGGGGCTGAAGGCCGGAATGATCGCGTGCGTGTTGCCCTCGAGCCAGTGCGGTGCGGAGATGCCCATGTCGGCCAGGTGGAACATCGGCGCGGCATGCAGGTAGCAGCCGTCGGGCGCGGCCAGGCCTTCGGCATGCAGGGCCAGCCCCGAGCTGCCCATGTTGGTGTGGCTCAGCATCACGCCCTTGGGAAAGCCCGTGGTGCCGCCGGTGTAGAAGATGCCGGCCAGGTCTTCGCCGCGGCGGCCCACATCGGGCACGGGCGAGGCGGCCTCCAGCAGCGCCTCGTAGCCGTGCATGCCGGGCGGCGTGGGGCCGTCGCCGCAGTAGATCACCTCGCGCAGGCTGGTCGCCTGCCCGCGCATCTGCTCGACCACCGCGCGGAAGGTGTCGTCCACCAGCAGCAGCGAGGAGCCGGAGTCTTCGAGCGAATACAAAATTTCGGCCGCCGACCAGCGGATGTTGCAGGGGTTGAGCACGCCGCCGCCCCAGGGCACGGCCATCTGGTATTCGAGGTAGCGCGCCGAGTTGAGCGCCAGCATGGCGACGCGGTCGCCCGCCTGCATGCCGAGCCCCTGCAGGGCGCCCGCGAGGCGGGCGACGCGCTCGGCATACGCGCGAAAGCTCAGGGTGCGGCCGGCGGCGCGCACGGCGATCCGGTCGGGGTGCTGCTGCACGCTGCGGTGCAGCGACTGGGTCTGGTACATGGCGGTTGTCTCCGTTCGGTTCTTGTGTGAACGCATGGTAGAAACCGCGCCGTGCCGCGGCGATTGCGCTTCGCATCGCCCGCATGGCAGAAAACCTCAATCGACACCCGCGCCGCCGTCGGGTCTGATCCGCACACGCATGCTGCAACCGCCCGTCACCATCCCGATCGTGTTCGTCCAGGGCATGCTCTCGGGCGTGCGCGCGCGCGGCGACAACGCGCCGATCTGCATCGACACCGCGCTGCAGGACGCCGGCATCGCCCCCGCGCTGCTCGACGCACCGGGCGCACGCGTCACGGCCGAGCAGTACGTCGCACTGTTCGCGCTGCTGATGGAGCGGCTGGACGACGAGGCCCTGTGCTTCCTGTCGCGCCGCCTGCGCTGCGGCAGCTTCGCGCTCATGACCCGCGCCACGATGGGCGCGCCCACGCTCGAAGTGGCGCTGCGCCGCGTGGCCCGCACCTTCAGCCTGCTGCAGGACGACCTCGAGATGGTGGTGCTGCGCGAGGGGCCGCTCGCGGGCTTCGGCCTGCGGGTGCAGGGCATGCCGAGCGCGCCGCTGAACTTTTTGCACGAGCTGATGCTGCGCGTGTACTGGCGGCTCTTCGCCTGGCTGCACGGCGGCCGGTTGACGGCCCGCCGCTTCGACTTCGGCTTCGAGCAGCCGCCCTACGCGGCGCGCTACAACAAGGTGTTTCCCGCGCCGCTGCAGTTCGGCCAGCCGCTGTCGGCCGTGTGGTTCGACGCCAGCGCGCTGGCCACGCCGATCCACCGCGACGCGCGGGCCATGCGCGACTTCCTGGCCGCCGCACCGGCCCACGTGATCCTGCCGCCGCTGGGCGAGCTGGCCGTGAGCGTGCGTGTGCGCACCGTGCTGCAGCAGCACCGCCCGGCCTGGACCGACCTGGCCACGACCGCGCGCAGCCTGCACATGTCGGTGAGCACGCTGCAGCGCCACCTGGGAACCGAGGGCACTTCGTTCCAGTCGCTCAAGGACCAGCTGCGGCGCGACGTGGCCATCGTGCGCCTGAACACCAGCACCGTGCCGCTGGCGGCGCTGGCCGAGGAGCTGGGCTTTTCGGACAGCGCGGCGTTCCAGCGCGCCTTCAAGACCTGGACTGGCGGGGCACCGGGGTCGTACCGGCGGCGCCCCGGGCCAGACCCTGAGGCCTGAAGCTACCCGCCTACCACTTCACCCGCACGCCGAGCGAGCCGTTGATCCCGCTCTTCACCTTGGCATCGCCGCCCGACGACCACAGCTTGCCGACTTCGCCATACAGGCTGGTCGTCTGGTTCAGGGCCAGCGTGAAGCCACCCGCCAGTTCGGTGCTGGTGCCGCCGGTTGGCGCCGCGATGTCGGTCGTGGTTGCGCCGTTCACGAAGCGTGCGATGTCGGTGCCGCTCGACGTCCTGTAGACGTTGACGCGACCGTACGGCTGCAACACGCCCATGCCGGTGTCGACCTGCCCCTTGACCCGTACGCCCGCGCGGGCGATCCAGCCGCTGTCGGCCTGTGGCTGCGCGATGGCACCAACGATGGCCGAGTTGCCCAGGTCCATGTGGTGCTGGATCAGCTGCAGCTGCGGCTCGACGCTCCAGCCACTGCCACCGATCGCGAAGGACTGCCCCACTTCGATCGAGCCCAGCAGGCTGTTCCCCTTGCCGCCCACACCCGCACTGAGCATCGGCTCGACCGTGTAGCGGTGGCGGCCCGACTGCACGACGGCATCGGCGTAGAAGCCGCTGTCCGCGGTGTAGGTGCCGTACACGCCGACGTACTGGCTGCGCAGGTCGTTGCGGCCCACCGCGAGGTTGCGGATGCCGCTGGCGAAGCCGCTCACGCGCGCATCGCCATCGAGCTGGCCGACGTACAGGCCGGCGCGCCAGTTCGGCGTCGCGAGCAGGTCGGTGCCCGCCTGGAAACCGGTGAGGCGGCCCTTGCTGGTGGGCGAGACGGTGCCGCCCTGCTGGATGTCGATGTCGGTGGAGAGCACGCGGGCCCAGGCGCGGCGGTCGGAGCCGGTCGGTGTGCTCGTGGTGCCCTTCACATCGTCGTCACCCACGCGCTTGCGCACATCGCCGAGCATCGCGAGGTTGCCCTGGCGCAGCTGGCTCGGCAGTGCGGCGTACAGCGCAGCTTCCGCTCGGTAGGTGACGACGGGCAGGCCGACCGGTTGGCCCGGCGCCACCGTGTCGGTGGTGGAGCGCAGGTACCAGTTCTCGCCCGCGCCCTTCGCGTCGGCGGCGTGCAGGCGGTACTCGTAGGCGCCTGCGTCGACGTGGCCGCCGGCCAGCGAGAAGGCCTCTTTGGTGGTCTGCGCGGTGGTGGTCGCGCCGTTCTGTGCGGTGATGACCTCGATGCCGTTGCCGCTGGTCAGTGCGCCCAGGCCGCCGAGGTTGCTGATCTGCACCTGGGTCTTGCCGCTGGCGATGGCCGTGGGGCCGTCGAGCACGAGGCGGTCCGAGGGGCCGGTGCCGTTGAGTGTCGTGCTCAGCTTGAGCACGCCGTTGGTGCCGACGTAGGCGCCCTTGACCGTGAGCGTCGTGCCTGCGGTCGCACCGGCCAGCGACACCGTGCCGCCGTTGGCCAATGACGCGACGGTCTGGTTGAAGCCCGCCAGGTCGAGCGTGGCGCTTGCGGCCACGCTGTGTGCCGAGGCTGCGCTCAGCGTGTTCACCGCGCCGGCCTTCAACGTGCCCTGCGCCACGTTCGTCGCACCGGTGTAGGTGTTGGCACCCGACAGCGTCAGCGTGCCCGTGCCCTGCTTGGTGATGAAGCCACCACCGCTGATCGCACCACTCAGCGTGCCGCTGAACGCACCGGTGTCGATGACCGGGTCGTTGTTGCCCGTCAGCTTGATGGTGTTGGCAATCGTCAAGCCGTTCGCGCTGAAGCCCAGCGTGGTGTCGTCGTCCATCGACAGCGTGCCGGTGCCCAGTGCCTGGTTGTGGCCCACGTTCAGGCGGCCCTGGCGCAGCGCCGTGCCGCCGGTGTGCGTGTTCTCGCCTGACAACGTGAGCGCACCCGTGCCCACCTTGATGAGCGAGCCGCCCACGCCCGAGATCTCGCCCGAGATTTCGGTGTCGGTGTTGAGCGCGCCCGTCGTCAGCGCCTTGGCCCCAAGCAGCACGCGTCCCGCACCTTCCAATGCGCCGATGCTCGTACCAGCAGCCGCGAGCCGGCCGATGCGAACCGTGCCGCCCGCCTTGTTCACCACGCGCGCCTGAGCGGCCGTCGCGTCGTTCTGCATGTCCAACGTGCCGTTGCTCTCATTGACGATCGTCGCCTGTCCGGCCGATCCGTTGTCCCACAGGTTGGTCCAGCCGCCGGCGAAGTTGGTGATGTGGGCCTTGCCCGCGCTGGCGTCGAACGAGACGGTGACTTCGCCGCCGCGGTTCTCGATGGTGGCGTTGCCGGCCGTCGCGTTGCCACGGAAGTCGATCGCGCCGGTGGCGCCTGCGACGAGCGTCGCGCTGCCGGCCGAGGCGTTGTCCTGGAACTGGACGAAGCCGCCGCTGGCCTGCGGAACATCGCCCGCCGTGATCTGCAGGCTTTCCGCCTGCGCACTGCCGCTGAAGAACAAGCCAGCGCCGCCACTCACCGACACCGGGCCGGTTCCGACCGCGCCGGTGACGCCCACGTTCAAGCTGCCGCCGTCGACCTGCGTGCCGCCCTTGTAGGTGTTGGCCGCAGTGAGCAGCAGCTCGCCGCCACCAATCTTGCGCAGGCGGCCCGAGCCGCTCATCGTGCCCGCGAAGCTGCCGCTGGCCACCTGGTCGAAGGCCACCTGGGCGTTGTTGACGATGGGGCCTCGCAGACTGGTCGTGTCGCCCTGCAGCGTGCCGGCGCGCACGAGCGTCCCGCCCATGTAGGTGTTGGCGCCCTTGAGGATCAGCGTGCCCAGGTCGTCCTTCGTGAGGCCGCCCGCGCCGCTGAGCACCGACGCGATGGTCGCGCTCATCTGCGCCCCCGAGGCCGTGCCGTCGCCGACCTTGATGACCGTGTTGGCGTTGCCCAGCGTCAGCGCGTCGCCGGTGACGACATAGCCGCTGGTGGAGAACTGCGCGCCGTCGATGCTGATGGCGCCGCCGGTGTTGTCCACCCGGACCGTGCCGGCCGCGCCGCCGAACAGCGCGAACTGGTTCTGCTTCCAGCCGGTGTTGGTTTTGCCGTTGGCGCCGGTCCAGCTGTCGGACGGATCGTTGAGGGTGGAGTTGCCGATGCGCCAGGTGCCGGAGCCGCCGCCGATCGTGCCGTCGTTGTAGGTGGAAGCGTCGCCGCCCGCGCCGTCCCAGAAACCGAGCGAGACGCCCTTGCTGTTGATCAGGTTGATCTCGCCGCGCACCGACGATTGCACGTGCAGGTCGCCGGCTGTCGTGCCCGCGGGCGCTGTGCCGATGTTCAGGCCGTTGTCGATCAGCGACCCGGTGTAGCTGATCAGGCGGTACAGGCCGGGCCCGAAGGCGCCGCCGGGTGCCTCCGCCACGTTGAGCGTGCCGTCGAGTACGAGGCCGCCGTTGACCTTCACGAGGTCGTTGAGCGGGCCGCCCACCGTGCCGGCTTGGCCCAGTTCGTAGCTCAGGAAGGCGCCCGGGTCGAAGCGCAGCATGCCCGTGTTCAGCGTGCCGAGGTTGCTGCCCGGTGCCAGCGTCGCGCCGTTGGCGATGGTGACCTGGCCCGAGAGGGTGCCGCCGCCGCTGAGCGTGGCACCGTTCTTGACCTGCACCGTGCTCGTGCCCGTGGCGCTGCCGATGGTGTTGTTCACGCGCAGCGTGCCGGCGTTGACTTCGGTTGCGCCGCTGTAGGTGCTGGCGCCCGTCAGTTCCAGCACACCCGTGCCGTTCTTGGACAGGGTGCCGGTGCCGCTGATGACGCCTGCGTAGCTCAGCTCGCCCGCACGGTCGAAGACCAGGTCGCCGTCGTTGCTGATGTTCCCCGTGATGCTGCCGGTGGTGCCGCCCGCGCCGATCTGCAGGATGTTGCCGGCCACGACGGTGGTGGTGCCGGTGAAGGTGTTGTCACCGGTCAGGGTCAGCTTGCGCGCGCCCTTCTGCAGCAGGCTGCCGGTGCCGCTGATGTTGCCGGCGAAGGTGGTGTCGGCACTGCGGTTGAACACCAGCGCGGCGTTGTTGGCGATGTTGCCGACGATGCTGCCGCTGTCGCGGATCTCCAGGGTGCCGCCGTTGAGGGTCGTGCCGCCGGTGTAGGTATTGGCAACCTCAAGGCTCAGCGTGCCCGCGCCCTCCTTGACCAGGGTTCCTCCACCCGTGATTTCCGCGCGCACCGCCAGCGTGGCGGCCTGGGCGTCGAACACGTTGTTGCCAGCACCCAGGCCGATCTTGTAGCCCGCGCCAGGCGTGAGGGTCAGCTGGCTGCCGCTCGCACCACCGCGGTAAGTGACACCGGCAACGGTGACGTTGTCGCCCAAGGTCACGGTGTAGCTGCCAGTGGCATCGCTGCCCGCCGCGAACACGGCGCTCGAGCCGTCGATCCACGCCACGGTCGGGCCCATTCCGCCCGCGTCGACGTTCCAGAAGCGTTGCGCGTTCGTACGGCCCCACACGCCCGATGGCGCGCTGCCGCCCGCGCCAGCCGATGTGCCTTCCAGGTCCCAGTGGTAGGTGCCGGCAGCCAAGGTTACCGGCGTCAGGCGCAGGGTCGTGTTGCCATCAGACGGGAGGCCACTCGAGTACCCAGCCACGTACGACGTGTAGCCCCCGAGCGCGCTCGCCAGGCTTCCGCCCCAGGCGACTTGGCCGCCTTGCCCCGCCAGGATGGCGGCCAAGCCTGCGTCATTGAGCGCCACGGTCAGCGTGCTGGAATTCGGCGTCGACGGCGACACCTCGGCCTGGCCGATGGTGAGGCCGTTTCCCAATTCGTCGAACCTCGCGAGGTCGACGCCGGGAGAGGAGAGCCCTGGAATGTCGCCCGTGTACCGATGGAATCGCAGCACCGTGCCTGTGGCCGGTATACCACCCAGGCTGAAGGCATTGAACTGAAACGCCGCAGTGATCACCTGGTCCGGCGCCAGAGACAGGTTCGGTACGTTAAAGACAAAGTACGACCGGTAATTTTTGCAGGCAGAAGGGCAATCCGAGCCCGTGGCGTAGTTGTAGTTCCCCACCAGATGAGGGTCAACATCGCTCTGCCACCCCCTGTCGGACGTGTTGAGCACGATGTCAGGCGCTGCGGCTGCGGCGCCCACCCCGGCCAGCAGTCCCGCCGCCGCCAGCACAACGCTGCCCGCGAGCTTGCCGCGTGCGCGCGTGAGTTCGGAAACAGCCACCCAGGCCCCCAACGACGAGTTCCAGAGGCTGCGATGTGCTTTGTTCATGGGGAGAAAAACCTTGAAAAGAGAGGCCGGATGCACCAGAAATGGTCAAATCGTCAGGAAACGTTTATTTTTGTAAATAAATTGTTTCCGAGCTATCACCAGAACTGGTTATTCATGCACCCCGTCGCCTTGCCGGGTTTTCGGAAACTTCCGAACGTCCAGCAATCCGGCGCGACAATCCGCCGCATGGCTTCTGCACCCGAACTCCCTCCCCTCAACCGCCAGTTCGTCGCCCACTTCGGCGAGATGGGCAGCAAGTGGGGCATCAACCGCACCGTCGGGCAGATCTACGCGCTGATCTTCTTGTCGGAGCGCGCGCTCAATGCCGACGAGATCGCCGAGCTGCTGGAGTTCTCGCGCTCCAACGTGAGCATGGGCTTGAAGGAGTTGCAGGCCTGGCGCCTCGTGCACCTGCGCCACCACGCGGGCGACCGCCGCGAATACTTCGAGGCGCCCAAGGACGTGTGGGAAATCTTCCGCGTGCTGGCCGAGGAGCGCCGCCGCCGCGAGATCGAGCCCACGCTCTCGATGCTGCGCAACGCGCTGCTCGAATCGCCCACGAGCGACGCCGAGCGCCACGCGCAGGCCCGCATGCGCGAGATGCACGACCTGATCGACCGGCTGATGAAGTGGTTCGACGACGTGCAGCGCCTGGCGCCCGAGACTGCGATGCAGCTCATGGGCATGGGCGCGACGGTGACAAAGGTACTGACGCTGAAAGACCGCCTCACGGGCGGTGCGTCGAAGAAGAGCAAGGGCCCCGCGGGCGAAGACTGAGTCGCCGCGGAGCCGAACGGAAAGCTATCCGTTCTTCACAGCCGCTCCTGCCCTTGCGGGGCTTCCGGCATGCCGAGCTTTTCCTTGCGGATGGCCTCGTCGTCCATGAGTTCATACCACATGGCGTTGAGCACGGCGAAGGCGGCTGCCAGCGGCAGGCCGAGTATCCAGGCGAAGTACCACATCTCTTTTTCCTTCCCGTTTCAGTAGGCGTGTCCGCTGTCGTCGCGGATGGCTTGCTCGTCGACCTTGCCCCACAGCACGTGATAGACCCAGGTGGTGTAGGCAATGATGATCGGGATGAAGATCACGGTGACCACCAGCATGATGAACAGCGTCAGGTGGCTCGACGACGAATCCCACACCGTGAGGCTCGCGCGCGGGTCGATCGACGAGGGCAGGATGAACGGGAACATCGAGGCGCCCACGCTGAGGATGATGCCGGCGATGCCCAGCGCCGCCGTGAGCAGCGCCAACACCGGCCGGCGCAGCACCAACCCGAGCAGCGCGCCCAGCGTGCCGACAAAGCCCGCCACCGGCGCGGCGATGGTCCAGGGGTGCGCCGCGTAGTTCCCCATCCAGGCGCCGGCATGCAGCTCGACGGTCTTGAGCATCGGGTTCGACGGACCCACGGTGTCGACCACGCTGCTGATGCGAAAGCCACCGATGCCCATCGCCAGCCACACGCCGGCCAGCGCGTAGAACACGAGCGTGAGCACCGCCGCGACCATGCCGTAGCTGCGCGCACGCTCGGCCACCGGGCCGGCGGTCTTGAGCAGCAGCCAGGCCGCGCCGTGCATCACCAGCATCGCCACCGACACCAGCCCGCAGAGGATGGCGAAGGGGTTCAGCAGGCCGAAGAAGCTGCCGTCGTAGAAGATGTGCATGTCGGTGCCGAAGCGGAACGGCACGCCCTGCAGCACGTTGCCCACCGCCACGCCGCTGATCAGCGCAGGCACGAAGCCGCTGAAGAACAGCACGCCGTCCCAGCGCGCGCGCCACTGCGGCGACTCGCGCTTGCTGCGGAACTTGAAGGCCACCGGCCGCAGGATGAGCGCCGACAGAATCACGAACATCGCCAGGTAGAAGCCCGAGAACGACACGGCGTACAGCTGCGGCCAGGCCGCGAAGACGGCGCCGCCGCCCAGGATCAGCCAGACCTGGTTGCCCTCCCACACCGGGCCCACGCTGTTGATGACCACGCGGCGCTCGATGTCGTTGCGCGCCGCAAACGGCAGCAGCATGCCTGCGCCCAGGTCGAAGCCGTCGGTCACCGCGAAGCCGACCAGCAGCACGCCGATGAGCAGCCACCAGATGAAGCGCAAGGTGTCGTAGTCGAGGAGTGTGTGGAGGATCATGCGGCGCTCCCGGTCGAGGCAGAAGAGGACGGCGTGGCGGCACGCGCCGGTGGAATGTGCGAACGGGCATCGCCTTCAGTGGGCGCATGCTCGACCTCGGGGCCCTTGCGGATGGCCTTGAGCATCAGCTTCATCTCGATGATGAGCAGCGTCGTGTAGATCGCGATGAAGCCCGCGAGCGTGATCAGCAAGGTCGTCACGCCCAGGTTCGACACGGCCACCGCGGTCGGCAGCACGCCTTCGATCACCCAGGGCTGCCGGCCGTACTCGGCCACCAGCCAGCCGGATTCAATGGCGATCCACGGCAGCGGAATCGCCCACACCGCGACCTTGAGCAACCAGCGATGGCGGTCGAGCGCGCGGCGCGCCGATAGCACGAAGAAGGTGCCGGTCAGCAGGATCAGCAGCATGCCGATGCCCACCATCACGCGGAACAGCCAGAACAGCGGCGCCACCTGCGGCACGGTGTCCCATGCGGCCTTGGCGATCTGCTCGTCGGTGGCCTGGCGCGGGTCGTCCACGTAGCGCTTGAGCAGCAGCGCGTAGCCCATGTTGATGCCGTTCTCTTCGAAGTCGCCGCGCACGCCCTGCGTGACCTTGTCGGTGCCGCCGGCCTCGCGGATCTTCTGCAGCGCGTCGTAGGCCTTCAGGCCCTCGCGGATGCGGGCCTCGGCGCGCTTCACGAGTTCGTCGATGCCGGGCATCACGGTGTTGAGCGAGCGCGTGCCGATGAGGCCCATCACCGCCGGGATGTGAATGGCGTAGTGCGTCTCGCGCGCCTTCTGGTCGGGGAAACCGATCACGGTGAAGGCGGCGGGTGCGGGTTGCGTTTCCCACATGCCTTCGATGGCGGCCAGCTTCATCTTCTGGTGTTCGCCCGAGAGGTAGCCGCTCTCGTCGCCGAGCACCGCCACCGACAGCGCGGCGGCCAGGCCGAACGATGCGGCCACGGTCATCGAACGCTTCGCCAGTTCGATGTGCCGGCCCTTGAGCAGGTACCACGCCGACACGCCGAGCACGAACACCGCGGCGCACACATAACCGGCCGACACGGTGTGCACGAACTTGGCCTGCGCCACGGGGTTGGTCAGCACGGCGGCGAAGTCGGTCACTTCCATGCGCATGGTCGCGGGGTTGAAGGCCGCGCCCACGGGGTTCTGCATCCAGCCGTTGGCAATGAGAATCCACAGTGCCGAGAAGTTGGAGCCGATGGCCACGGCCCACGTTGCCGTGAGGTGGCCCACCTTCGAGAGCTTGTCCCAGCCGAAGAAGAACAGGCCGACGAAGGTCGCTTCCATGAAGAAGGCCATGAGCCCTTCGATGGCCAGCGGCGCGCCGAAGATGTCGCCGACATAGTGGCTGTAGTAGCTCCAGTTCATGCCGAACTGGAACTCCATCACGATGCCCGTGGCCACGCCCATCGCGAAGTTGATGCCGAACAGCACACCCCAGAACTTGGTCATGTCGCGCCAGATGACGCGCCCGGTCATCACGTAGACCGTCTCCATGATGGCCAGGATGATCGACAGTCCGAGCGTCAATGGCACGAACAGGAAGTGGTACAGCGCCGTCACGGCGAACTGCAGGCGCGAGAGCGCGACGATGTCAAGGTCCATGGGGCTTCCTTTGTGTGTTCTGTGTTCGGTCGGTATCGGCTCGGGTCAATCGGGTCGCAGGCCGCGCAGCGCGGCCTCGAACGCGTCGGTGCCACGGCGCAGGTCGGCCACGATGCGGCCCCGCGCCATGCACACGAGGCGGTCGGCCAGCGCGGCTTCGCGGCGCAGGTGCGTGGCGATCAGCAGCGTGCGCGGGCCGGCCTGCTGCGCCAGGCGCTGCAGCACGTCGTGCGCGGTGGCGGCGTCGAGCGCTTCGGTCGGTTCGTCGAGCAGCCACAGCGGCACGGGCCGCAGCAGCAGACGCGCGAGCGCGAGCCGGCGCGACTGCCCGCCCGAGAGGCCGAGGCCGCCTTCGCCCAGGCGCGTGTCGAGCCCGGTGGCCAGTGCACGCACATCAGCATCGAGGCCGGCGGCGTGCAGCACGGTCCAGAGGCGCTCATCGCTGGCTTGCGGATCGGCAAGGCGGAGGTTGTCGCGCAGGCTGTCCTGGAAAAGTTCGGTGCGCTGGGTCAGCAGGCAGGCCGGTTGCGCCTGCACCTGGCCGGCGCGCGGTGTGAGGTCGCCGGCGATCACGGAGAGCAGCGTGGACTTGCCTGCGCCGCTGGCGCCAACCAGCGCGACACGCTCGCCCGCATTCAGATGCAGCGACACGCCGCTGAGCACTTCGACAAGGCTGCCGGGGTGCATGACGGTGAGTTGATCGACCTGCACCGCTGCCGTCCGCTCGGCGTGGGACGGGCACGCGCCCTCTTCCACCGACGGGTCGAGCCGCGGTGCCAGCCGGCGCACCGCCAGCCAGGTGCGCCCTGCGTCGAGCGCGCCACGCCGCAGCGCCGCAAACGGTTCGGTGGCGGTCAGTGCGATCAGCAAGGCAAGCGCTGCGCCGGGGGCGCCGATGACGCCTTCGCTCACCAACGCGCCCACGGCCAGCAACACGCCGACCAGTGTCAGGGCGCCGGCGCTGCCGTAGGCCAAACCAGCAGCAGCTTCGAGCTTGTTCAGCGCAAGGTCGGCCTGCGCGAGGTGCGCGTCGGCATTCATCAGCGCGGCGCGCTGGGCGTCGAGCCGGCCGGCCATCGCGAGGTCGGCCTGGCCTGCGACCAGATCGACGGCCCGCGCGCGCAGCGCCTCCACGGCATGCGCGCGTTGCTGCGCCGGCTGCCGCGCACGCCGCGCGATGAGGAACGCCAGCCCCCAGCCGATGGCGCAGAGCCAGAGCGCAATCGCCACGCCCATCCCCACATGCATGAAGCCGAGCACGATGCCGGCCAGCAGCGCGGCGCCCAACGCCGCAGCGGCGGGCACGAACAGGCGCAGGTACAGCGACTCGAGTGCATCGATGTCGGACGTGAGGCGGAACAGCAGCCGCGCCGGCCGCATCAGCAGGTCGCGCGCAGCCTCGGGGCGGGCCCAGCCGCGGAACAGTCGCACGCGCAGTTCGGCGAGCACGGCGAAGGTGGCGTCGTGCGTGACGAGCCGCTCGCCGTAGCGCGACCCCGTGCGCCCGAGCGCCAGCAGCCGGATGCCGGCCGACGGCATGAAGACATCGAAAGTGAAAGCCGTGGCCGCGTGCAGGCCGGCGAGTGCGGTCGCGGTGATGAACCAGCCAGAGAGGCCCAGCAGCGCCATGCCCGCCAGCACGGTGACAGCAGCCAGCAGACAGCCCAGCAGCAAGGCACGCGGCTGCGTCGCGAGGAAGGGGCGCAGCACGAGGCGAAGGTCTCGCCAACGAGGGGAATGGGTCGCGCTGCTGCTCATGCGGCCTTCTCCACCAGCGATTGCGGCCCGAGGCTCACGGTGCGGTCCATGCGCGCGGCCAGCACCGGGTCGTGGGTCGAGACGATCAATGTCCGGCCACGGGCGAGCGTCATCAGCGCATCCGCCACGCGCGCGGCGGTGGCGGTGTCGAGGTGGGCCGTGGGCTCATCGGCCAGGATCAGGTCGGCGTGCGGATGCACCGCGACGCGCGCCAGCGCCAGCCGCACGGCCTCGCCGCCCGACAGGCCGCTGCCGCCCTCGCCCAGCGCGGTGCCGGGATGGGCCTGCGCCACGTCGTCGAGCGCCGCGAAGCGCATCGCCTCGGCCACTTCGGACGCACCGATGTCGGCACGGCCCAGTGCCACGTTGGCTTCGACCGAGCCGGCGAAGACGTGCGGCTTCTGCCCCATCCACGCCGTGCGCTGGCGCAGCGCGGCGGCCGTGTGCTCGGTGAGCGGCACGCCGCCGATGGCGATCTCGCCATGCGTGGCCGGCATCAGTCCCGCGAGCAGTGAGAGCAGCGCGGTCTTGCCTGATCCGCTGGGGCCGGTCAGCGCGACATGCTCGCCCGCGCCGATGCGCAGTTCGTAGCCGTCGAAGAGCGCGGTCGACTCGCCGGGCCAGGAGAAATGCAGCGCGTGGACCGTCACCGCAGGCGCGGCGCCCGCACCGGCGGCACCGGTGGCTGCGCGCGTGACCGCGACGCCCGCGCCGGGTAACGGCAGCGCGCCGCGTTGCAGGTCGTCGAGCGCCTTCAGCGCCGCCTCACCCGCTGCGCGGTCGTGCCAGACCGCCGACAGCTCGCGCAGCGGTTCGAAGAACGCCGGCGCCAGCAGCAACACGAACAGGCCTTCGCCCAGGCTGAGCTGCTGGCCCCACGCGCCGAAGCCGAGCGAACCCAGCAGATGGAAGCCGATGTAGACCGCGACCAGCGCCACGCCCAGCGCGGAGAACAGCTCGAGCACCGCGGATGACAGGAACGCGATGCGCAACACCGCCATCGTGCGCTGGCGCAGCGACTGCGCGGACGCACCGAGCCGGTCGACCGTGGCATCGACCGCGTCGAGCGCGCGCAGCGTGGCCAGGCCGCGCAGGCGGTCGAGCAGGAAGGCGTTCATGCCGCCCATCTCGACCATCTGCGCCTCGCTGGCCGCCTTGGCGCGCCAGCCGACGATGGCCATGAAGATCGGGATCAGCGGCGCCGCCACCAGCAGCACCAGCGCGGCGGCCCACGAGAACCAGGCCACGGCCGCAAGCAGGAAGAGCGGCACCACCGTCGCACGCCAGCGCGCGGGCTGGTAGCGCACGAGGTACGGCACCAGCGCCTCGGCCTGTTCGGCAAGCACGCTGGCCGCGAGGCCGGAGGGCGCACGTTCGCGGTCGAGCGGCGAGCCGGCCGCCAGCGCCGCCGCGGTCTGCGCGCGCAAGGTGGTCAGTTGCGCCCGCGCGCGCCCGAAGGTGCGGCGCACGCCCCAGGCTTCGCAGCCCGCGCGCAGCAGGCCCCACAACAGGATGCCCAGCGCCGGCCACAGCACGGCCGCCATGCCCTCACCGCTTGCCAGCCCCTGGACCGCCATCGCCAGCAACGCCGCCTGCGGCAACCACGCAAGCGCGGCGGCGCCTTGCACCACGCTGCCGATGTCGGGCGAAGTGAAAGCCTTCAGCGGCGATCGTGGCGGCGTTTGTTCTGTCATTCCTTGAGTTTGTGTATTTTCAGTATTTACTGAAATATTCACAATCATACACATAGGTGACGAAACACGGAGACTGCCCGCTCGGAAGCCCCGAGGCAACAGATTTGCAAAGAATCGGGGAGAAAAAGGTCCGCGCCCGAGCGGGCGCGGCGCGCTTCAGTACGACACGATGAGGCCGCTGACGAGCAATGCGGCAAAAAGTGTGCATACGCTGCGCACCGAGGCCGGCCGGGCTTCGACCCCGCGGTACAGCAGCACCGCGGCGCCCACCGACAGGCCGAAGGTCGCGACCATGCCGAGCAGATCGACCCACGGGTCGTGCGGCCCCAGGCCCGCCACCAGCGCATTCACGGCGAGCAGCACCGGGAAGTGGATCAGGAATAGCGAATACGAAATGCGCCCCAGCTGCTGCAGCGGCACGGCGACTGCAGGCCAGTGTGCGGGCGACAGCCACTGTCGGCGTTGCGCCACCGCGATGAGCAGCGCGGTGACCAAGGCGATGGCGATGCGACTGCGCCAGTCGATCATGAGCGCGCCCACTCCGACCAGCGCCAACAGCGCGATGGCGCCGTGCCAGGTGCTGGCGCGCGTGACGCGGCCGACCCAGAACGCCAGCATGCCGAGCCCGTAGGCGCCGAAGAAATAGAACGCCGTTTCGTCCAGCCGCGCCTGCCGGTTGAACAACGCGAGCGAGGCCACGGCCACGATGAACACCAGCGCCACCGGCGCCCAACGCGCGGCCGAGGTGGGCTGCCGCAGCACGGCGGGCAGCCCGACCAACGCGAGCGCGAGCGCAAACAGCTGGAAGTCGATGGCCACGTACCAGACCCCGGTCGACAGCGACTCGTAGTTCAGCAGGTCCTGCAGCAGCAGGCCGTGCGCCAGCATCTGGCCGAGGCTCGGCTCGGCCGGCACGACCTCTTCACCCAGCCAGGGCCGCGCCACCTCGGCCACCAGCACGCACACCGTGAGCGCCGCGAGGTACGGCATGACCAGCCGGCCATAGCGCTGGAAGATTCGCAAGAACGGCCGGTCCACGCGCAGCACGCCATCAGGCGCGAGGCTCGCCGTCGCAAGAAAGCCGGCGATCACGAGGAACACCTGCACCGCGAGCCGGCCGTCGTCCGCCAGCCAGCCGAAGAAATCGGGCGCGAGCACCTGCGCGCCGGCCGGCATCGGGCCGTAGCGCGCGAGGTGGTGCCCGACGATCAACGCACAGGCCAAGCCCTTGACCACGTCCAGCAGCGGCATGCGCCCCTGCCGCGTGGGCACAGCCGCTCCGACGCCGCTTGTTGCGACGGTCGCGGCCGGTGCGTGCGAACTGTTCAAAGTGCCAATCGCTGTCGTGCTTCCTGGTACTCGCGCTTGAGCTTCTCGATGAAGGCGCCCGCGCTCGCCACTTCGGTGATCGCGCCGATGCCCTGGCCCGAGCCCCAGATGTCTTTCCAGGCCTTGGCCTTGCTGCCGTCGCCGCCGCCGAAGTTCATGGTCGTCACGTCGCCTTCGGGCAGGTTGGCCGGGTCCATGCCGGCCTTGACGATGCTGGGCGCCAGGTAGTTGCCGTGCACGCCGGTGAACAGGCTCGAATAGACGATGTCGTCCGAGTTGCCGTCCACGATGGCCTGCTTGTAGTCGTCGCTCGCGCGCGCTTCTTCGGTCGCGATGAAGGCGGTGCCGATGTAGGCGAAGTCGGCGCCCATGGCCTGCGCTGCGAGCACCGCGCCGCCGGAGGCGATGGAGCCCGACAGCGCGATCGGGCCGTCGAACCACTGGCGGATTTCCTGCACCAGCGCGAACGGGCTCTTCACGCCCGCGTGGCCGCCGGCACCGGCTGCCACGGCGATGATGCCGTCGGCGCCCTTCTCGATCGCCTTCTGCGCGAACTTGTTGTTGATGATGTCGTGCAGCGTCACGCCGCCGTAGCTGTGCACCGCGTCGTTCACGTCGGTGCGCGCGCCCAGCGAGGTGATCACGATCGGCACCTTGTACTTCACGACCATCTCCATGTCGTGCTCGAGGCGGTCGTTGCTCTTGTGCACGATCTGGTTGATGGCGAAGGGCGCGGCCGGCTTGTCGGGGTTGGCCTTGTTGTAGGCCGCGAGCTCTTCGGTGATCTCGATCAGCCACTCTTCGAGTTGCGCGGCCGGGCGGGCGTTGAGCGCCGGCATCGAGCCGACCACACCGGCCTTGCATTGCGCGATCACGAGCTTGGGGTTGCTGATGATGAACAGCGGCGAGCCGATGATCGGCAGCGGGAGGTTCGCGAGAACAGAAGGCAGCTTGGACATGTCGTCTCCGGGAAGGGGTTCGGTTTTATAAGAGCAAGGGGCCGCTGCCGCCCGTCAGATGGGCGACAGCGGCGGTGCATCAGAACGCTTCGAGCGCCAGCGCCGTGACGCTGTCGGCGCCTTCGACGATGCTGTCGCGAATGCCCGGCACCTTGTTCAGGATGTGCTCGGCGTAGAAGCGCGCGGTGGCGATCTTGGCCTGCATGAAGGCGACGTCGACGTTGTGCGAAGCCTGGTCCTGCGCCACGATGAGCGAGCGCGCGAGCTGCCAGCCGGCCACGAGGTTGCCCGCGAGCATGAGGTACGGCACGCTGCCCGAGAACACGGCGTTCGGCGAAGCCTTGGTCTGGCCGGCAACGAAATCGACCACGTCGATGAACGCCAGGCGCGCGGCGGTCAGGCGCTTGAGCACGGCTGCGGCTACAACGCTGTCGCTCTTGGCGAGCTCGGCCTCGGTCTTCTCGATCTGCGCGGCAATCGCCTTGGCCGTCTGGCCGCCGTCGCGCGCGGTCTTGCGGCCCACGAGGTCGTTGGCCTGGATCGCGGTGGTGCCTTCGTAGATCGTGAGGATCTTTGCGTCGCGGTAGTACTGCGCCGCCCCCGTCTCTTCGATGAAGCCCATGCCGCCGTGCACCTGCACGCCCAGCGAGGTCACTTCGAGGCTCATCTCGGTGCTGTAGCCCTTCACGAGCGGCACCATGAATTCGTAGAAGGCCTGGTTCTGCTTGCGCGCGTCGGCATCGGGATGGTGGTGCGCGGCGTCGTAGGCGGCGGCGGCCACCGAGGCCATCGCGCGGCAGCCTTCGGTGTAGGCGCGCATCGTCATCAGCATGCGCTTCACATCCGGGTGATGAATGATGGGTGCGCTGGCGTTGATCGAGCCATCGACCGGGCGGCTCTGCACGCGGTCCTTGGCGTAGGCCACGGCGTGCTGGTAGGCGCGCTCGGCAATCGCGATGCCCTGCATGCCCACGGCGTAGCGGGCCGAGTTCATCATGATGAACATGTACTCGAGGCCGCGGTTCTCCTGGCCCACGAGGTAACCCACGGCGCCGCCATGGTCGCCGTACTGCAGCACAGCGGTCGGCGAGGCCTTGATGCCCATCTTGTGCTCGATGCTCACGCAGTGCACGTCGTTGCGCGCACCGAGCGAGCCGTCGGCGTTGACCATGAACTTCGGCACCACGAACAGGCTGATGCCCTTCACGCCTTCGGGCGCACCGGTCACGCGGGCCAGCACGAGGTGCACGATGTTCTCGGCCATGTCGTGCTCACCGTAGGTGATGAAGATCTTGGTGCCGAACACCTTGTAGGTGCCGTCGGGCTGCGGCTCGGCGCGGCTGCGCACCATGGCGAGGTCGCTGCCGGCCTGCGGCTCGGTGAGGTTCATCGTGCCGGTCCACTGGCCGCTCACGAGCTTCTCGAGGTAGATGGCCTTGAGCTCGTCGGAGCCGGCGGTGAGCAGTGCCTCGATGGCGCCGTCGCTCAAGAGCGGGCACAGCGCGAAGCTCATGTTGGCCGAGTTGAGCATTTCGCCACAGGCCGCGCCGATGGTCTTCGGGAGGCCCTGGCCGCCGAAATCCGCCGGATGCTGCAAACCCTGCCAACCGCCCGACACGTACTGCGCGAAGGCGTCCTTGAAGCCCTTGCTGGTGGTGACTTCGCCGTCCTTGAAGGACGAGGGGTTGCGGTCGCCTTCGACGTTCAGCGGCGCCACAACGTCCTGATTGAAGCGCGCGCACTCTTCGAGCACGGCCTGCGCGGTTTCGAGGCCGGCGTCTTCAAAGCCGGGCAGCTTGGCGATCTCGCCGATGTTGGCCAGGTGCTCGATGTCGAACAGCATGTCCTTGAGGGGGGTGGTGTAGCTCATGTCTCTTCTCTCCAGAGGCCGCGGCGGATGCGGCAGATGTAAAAAAGGCATCGCGAACGATGCCTTCTGGCTCAATGCGCTGAAGCGATCAGAGCGCCTTCACGAGTTCCGGCACAGCCGTGAACAGGTCGGCCACGAGGCCGTAGTCGGCCACCGAGAAGATCGGGGCTTCTTCGTCCTTGTTGATCGCGACGATGACCTTCGAGTCCTTCATGCCGGCCAAGTGCTGGATGGCGCCCGAGATGCCTGCGGCGATGTACAGCTGCGGCGCGACGATCTTGCCGGTCTGGCCCACTTGCCAGTCATTCGGGGCGTAGCCTGCGTCGACGGCTGCGCGGCTGGCGCCCAGGCCGGCGTTCAGCTTGTCGGCCAGCGGCGCCATCACTTCGGTGAACTTCTCGGCGCTGCCCAGCGCACGGCCGCCCGAGACGATGATCTTGGCGGCGGTCAGCTCGGGGCGTTCGCTCTTCGTGACTTCGCGGCCGACGAAGCTGCTCTTGCCGCTGTCTGCAACGCCTTCAGCGGTTTCGATCGCTGCGCTGCCACCGGTGGCAGCTGCGGCATCGAAGCCGGTCGTGCGAACCGTGATCACCTTGATCGCGTCGGTGCTCTGCACGGTGGCAATCGCGTTGCCGGCGTAGATCGGGCGCTCGAACGTGTCGGGGCTGTCGACCTTGGTGATGTCGCTGATCTGCGCCACATCGAGCTTGGCAGCCACGCGCGGTGCGACGTTCTTGCCGTTGGCGGTCGAGGGGAACAGGATGTGGCTGTAGTTGCCGGCGATCGCCAGCACTTGAGCTGCAACGTTTTCAGCGAGGTTTTCTGCCAGCGATGCGCTGTCGGCAGCGATCACCTTGGACACGCCGGCGATCTGCGCGGCGGCCTTGGCGGCTTCAGCAGCGTTGGCACCGGCCACGAGGATGTGGACGTCGCCACCGCAAGCCAGGGCTGCGGTCACGGTGTTGAGGGTGGCCGGCTTGATGCTGGCGTGGTCGTGTTCGGCAATAACAAGTGCGGTCATGTTCAGATCACCTTCGCTTCGTTCTTCAGTTTGTCCACCAGCGTTGCAACGTCAGGCACCTTGATGCCGGCGCCGCGCTTCGGCGGCTCGCTGACCTTGAGGGTCTTGAGGCGAGGCTTCACGTCCACGCCCAGGTCTTCGGGCTTGAAGATGTCGAGTTGCTTCTTCTTGGCCTTCATGATGTTGGGCAGCGTCACATAACGCGGCTCGTTCAGGCGCAGATCGGTCGTGATGACTGCGGGCAGCGTGAGCGTCAGCGTTTCCATGCCGCCGTCGACTTCGCGCGCGACGGTGACCTTGTCGGCCGCTAGGTCGACCTTCGAGGCGAAGGTGGCTTGGGGCAGGTCGGCGAGTGCAGCCAGCATCTGGCCGGTCTGGTTGGCGTCGTCATCGATGGCTTGCTTGCCGAGGATGATCAGCTGGGGCTGTTCCTTGTCGACCAGTGCCTTGAGCAGCTTGGCCACGGCCAGCGGCTGCAGCTCTTCGGTGGTCTCGACCAGGATGCCGCGGTCGGCGCCGATGGCCATCGCGGTGCGCAGGGTTTCCTGGCACTTGGCATCGCCGCAGGAGACGGCGATGACTTCGGTCACGATGCCCTTTTCCTTCAGGCGAACCGCTTCTTCGACAGCGATCTCGTCGAAGGGGTTCATGCTCATCTTGACGTTGGCAATGTCCACCCCGGTGCCGTCGCTCTTGACGCGCACCTTCACGTTGTAATCGACGACCCGTTTGACAGGCACAAGAACCTTCATTGACTTGACTCCATTGGATTGCAAAAAGGGGGGCTTCGAGAGCAGCCTGCCATTTTAGGACGCCGGCCTTGGCTGCTACTCCATTCTTCTTGTCGGCCTCGAGGGCTCAAAAAAAGAACGATCGTGCTTTTCCGTGATTATAAAACAGCGGGAGGCGCTGCGGCCACACCCGCCGGCAAAGATTCCACTCGCAGCACCCGCTGCGGATAGGGAATGTCAATGCGGGCGGCCCGCAGTCCTTCGAGGATGGCGATGTTGATGGCCGAGCGCACGTTGTCCTTGCCCTTGTCAGGGTCGGCGACCCAGAAGTTCAGGCTGAACTCCAGTCCGTCGGGCGCAAAGGTGACGAGATAGGCCACGGGCGCCGGGTCGGTCATGACGCGCGGCTGGGCCTTGGCGGCGTCGCACAAAATGCCCTGCACCTGCGCCACATCGCTCTCGTAGCCGACCACGATGTTGGTGGTGATGTTGAACTTGCGATCGGCCAGCGACAGGTTCTCGACCCGGCTGGTGATGAGCGATTCGTTCGGCACGATGGCTTCGCGCCCGTTGCCCGCGCGAATGAGCGTGTAGCGCGTCTTGATGTCGGTGATGCGACCCTCGAAGGTGTCGACCTTCACGTTGTCGCCGATGCGGATCGAGCGCTCCAGCAGGATCACGAAACCGCTCACATAGTTGGCCGCCAGCTTCTGCAGGCCGAAGCCCAGGCCCACGCCGAGCGCGCCGCCCAGCACCGACAGCGCCGTGAGGTCGACCCCCACCGCCGACAGCGCGAACAGCAGGCCGATCAGCAGCAAAAAGGCGCGCACCGCGTTCGACGCCACCTTGCGCATCGACAGGTCGCTCACGGCCTCGCGCAGGATGCGCTTCTCGATGGTGCTGGCGATCCACAGCGCGATCATCAGCACCAGCCCGGCGGACAGCGCGCCCTGGATGATGGTCTGCAGGCTCACGCGGGTCTTGCCGAAGGCCAGTGTGATGTCGTCGAGCTCGGCCAGCACCGGCGGCAGCAGGCCGACGATCCACAGCACGGCGGCGATCCAGGCCAGCCACGAGATGGTGCGTTCGATCAGCCGCACCAGGCTGGAGGTCGGGAACACGGCCCGCAGCACGCGGGCGAACAGCCGGATGACCGCCAGCGACAGGAACACCGGCACGGCGATGCGCAGCACCAGCACCACGGGCAGAAGATCGAGCGCCACGCGGCGCGCGATGCCGGTGAGCACCAGCGCGAGCAACGGGAACAGCAGGCCGTCGAAGGTGCGCTCGCCAAACCAGATCGAATCCTTGGGCTGATCGCGGCCGAACCATTTGCACACGGCCCATGCCACGGCCACGCAGGTCACGAGCACGGCCAGTTCGATGCCCAGGCCGTGCGCGTCCACTTGCTTCAGGCGCTGGAGGAAGTCGTCGAAATTGAAATTCATCGATGAAAGAAACATGGCGCCCCGCGGGCGCCGTCTGCGTTAGAGGTCTGCCAGCACGCGGATGTGCGCTTCCACGCTGCGCGCCAGGGCGTCGAGGTGATAGCCGCCTTCGAGCAGGGAGACGATGCGCCCGCGCGCATGGCGCTTGGCGACATCGCGCACGCGCCCGGTGATCCAGGCGAAGTCGTTTTCGTTCAGGCCGAGCTGGCCCAGCTCGTCTTCGCGGTGGGCGTCGAAACCGGCGCTGATGAAGACCATCTGCGGCTTGAAGGCATCAAGCCGCGGCATCCAGATCGCCTCAACCAGCTCGCGCACGTCCATGCCCTTGGTGTAGGCCGGGATCGGCAGGTTGAGCATGTTCGAGGCCGGGTGCTCGGTGCCGCTGTACGGATAGAACGGGTGCTGGAAGAACCCGACCATCAGCACGCGCGGATCGTTCGACAGGATGTTCTCGGTGCCGTTGCCGTGGTGCACGTCGAAATCGACGATGGCCACGCGGTCCAGGCCGTGCACCTCGAGCGCGTGCCGCGCGGCAATGGCCACGTTGTTGAAGAAGCAGAAGCCCATCGCCTGCTCGCGGCAGGCATGGTGGCCCGGCGGGCGCACGGGGCAAAAAGCGTTCTCGATCTCGCCGGCCATCACGGCATCGGTCGCCGCGACGGCGGCGCCAGCGGCGCGGCGCGCGGCCAGCAGGGTGAAGCGGGTGAGCACGGTGTCGGGGTCGACCTGCGCGTGGTCGGGGCCGCCGGCGGGCGCGTCGGCCACAAGGCGCTGCTGCAGCTCCTCGAGGTGTTCAACGTGCGCGTGGCTGTGGGCCCGGGTGATCTGTTCCAGCGTGGCCAGGGGCACCTCGCCGCGCGCCAGCGCGTCGCCGACGCCGGTCAAAAGCAACCGGTCTTCGATGGCATCCAGCCGCTCGGGGCACTCGGGATGCCCGTTGCCCATGTCGTGCTTCCAGAAGTCGCGATGCGTGAAGTAGCCTGTCTTGCCCATCTCTCGCCGTGTCTCGTGTCGTCGCGTCTAGACCTCACACGGCATGGGGCCGCAAGGTCTTACGGTATCGTTTGCATATGGATACAAATATGGACGTAGCCGCGAAGCTAGCCTCTTTGCTGAGTCAGCTTAACACGGTGATTGTTGGCAAAGATGCCCAAGTGCGCGACTGCGTGGCCTGCCTGCTGGCGGGCGGCCACCTGTTGATCGAGGACGTGCCGGGGGTCGGCAAGACCACCCTGGCCCATGCGCTCTCGCACACTTTCGGCCTGCAGTTCTCCCGCGTGCAGTTCACGGCCGACCTGATGCCGGGCGACCTGTCGGGCGTGGCGATCTACGACCGGGGCCAGCAGGCCTTCGTCTTCCACCCCGGGCCGATCTTTGCGCAGGTGCTGCTGGCGGACGAAATCAACCGCGCCAGCCCCAAGACCCAGAGCGCGCTGCTCGAGGCGATGGAAGAAAAGCAGGTCACGGTCGAGGGCGAGACCCGCCCCCTGCCCACCCCCTTCTTCGTGATCGCCACGCAGAACCCGCAGGACCAGCTCGGCACCTTCGCGCTGCCCGAGTCGCAGCTCGACCGCTTCCTGATGCGCATCTCGCTGGGCTACCCCGACCGCGCCGCCGAGCGCCAGCTGCTCGCGGGTGCCGACCGCCGCGAGATGCTCGCCGGCCTGCCCGCCCTGCTGACCGCCGGCGAACTCACCGCCCTGCAGCAGCGCGTGCAGCAGGTGCATGTGGCCGAGCCGCTGCTGAACTACCTGCAGGACCTGATCGCCGCGACCCGCTCGGGCCGCTGGTTTTTGCAGGGCCTGTCGCCGCGCGCGGGCATCGCCGTGCTGCGCGCCGCCAAGGCGCAGGCGCTGCTGGCCAACCGCAGCTACGTGGCGCCCGACGACATCCAGGCCGTGCTGCCGCAGACCATCGCGCACCGCCTCACGCCCGTCGGCGACGCGGGCCGCGGTGCCGTCGAACAGGTGCGCGCCATGATCGCCGCGGTGCCGCTGCCGTGAACCCTGTCGGCGTCCTGCGTTCGCGCCTCGACGGCTGGTTTCTTTCGCGTCGGCTGCCGTCGGACACGCTCGAACTCACCCAGCGCAACGTCTACATCCTGCCGACGCGCGCCGGCTGGACGCTGGCGGCCACGCTGCTGGTGTTGCTGGTGGCGTCGATCAACTACCAGCTCAACCTGGGCTACCTGCTGACCTTCCTGCTGGCCGGCAGCGTCGCGGTGGGCATGCATGTGTGCCACGCCACCTTGCGCGGGCTGGCGCTGCGCATGGTGCCGCCCGAGGCGCAGTTCGCGGGTGCCGCCGCGGTGTTCCGCGTGGTGCTGCACAACACGCGGCGCAGCGTGCGCTACGGCATCGGCATGGCGGTGCGCGGCAGCGGCCAGTGGGCCTGGACCGACGTGCCGGCCGAAGGCACGTCGACCGTGGAGATCGCCTTCCAGCCCGAGCGGCGCGGCCTGCACCCGGTGCCGCCGCTGACCGCCGAGACGCGTTTTCCGCTCGGCACCTTCCGCGTGTGGACGGTCTGGCGGCCGGCCGCGCAGATGCTCGTGTACCCGACGCCCGAAGCCCATCCGCCGCCGCTGCCACCGGGTGAACCGCTCTCCGGGCCCGCCGCCGCGTCGGCCGCGATGCGGGCGCAGAACGCCGGCGAATACGACGGCGTGCGCGCCTACCGCCGCGGCGATCCACTGAAGCTCGTGGTGTGGAAAAAGGCCGCGCGCGCACAGGCCAACGGCTCCGAAGACCTCGTGAGCCGCGACACGCAGCACACGCAGCGCGAAGAACTCTGGCTCGACGCGCAGGCTGCCGCGCTGCCCGACGCCGAAGCCCGCCTGTCGCGCCTGTGCGCCTGGGTGCTCATGGCCGACCGGCTCGGCGTGGACTACGGCGTGCGCGTCGCCGGGCGCACCGTGAACCCCTCGCAGGGCGAAGCCCACCGGCGCGCCTGCCTCGAAGCGCTGGCGCTGTGCGCATGAACGAGGTCGCCGCATGAACCGGGTCGCACGCGAACTCACCGCACTGCCGAGAGACGCACGGGACACGCTGTTCCTGCTCTGCGTCATCGGCCTCATCCTGCTGCCGCAGGTGAACGAACTGCCGTGGTGGTGCTCGGCCATCACCGCCATGGTGCTGCTGTGGCGCGCCTCGCTGGCGGTGCAGGCGCGCCCGCTGCCCAGCAAGTGGTGGCGCATCGCGCTGCTGGCGCTGGCGCTGGCCGGCACCTACGCCACCCACCGCACGCTGCTGGGCCGCGACGCAGGCGTGACGCTGGTCGTCTGCCTGCTGGCGCTCAAGACGCTGGAGCTGCGCGCGCGGCGCGACGCCTTCGTCGTCTTCTTCCTGGGCTTCTTCGCGATGCTCACGAACTTCTTCTATTCGCAGTCGCTGCTCACCGCCTTCACCATGCTGCTGGCGCTGCTGGGCCTGCTGACGGCGCTGGTCAACGCCCACATGCCGGTGGGCCGGCCGCCGCTGATGCAGGCCGCGCGCATGGCCGGCTGGATGGCGCTGGCGGGCGCGCCGGTGATGCTCGCGCTGTTCCTGCTGTTCCCGCGCTTCGCGCCGCTGTGGGGCACGCCCAGCGACGCCATGGCCGGGCGCAGCGGCCTGTCGAACACGATGCGGGTCGGCACCATCGCCGAGCTGGCGCTCGACGGAAGCATCGCCGCGCGCATCAAGTTCGACGACAACCGCGCGCCGCCGCAGAGCCAGCTGTACTTTCGCGGCCCCGTGCTCGCGCAGTTCGACGGCCGCGAATGGACGGCGCTGCCGACGTGGGCGCGCAGCGGGCAGTCGGTGTCGAACCTGCGCACGCGCGGCGAGCCGGTGCGCTACGAGGTCACGCTCGAAGCCAGCCAGCGCCCGTGGCTGCTCACGCTCGACGCTGCGCCGCGTGCGCCCGAGCTGCCCGGCTACGAGGTCACCGGCACGCCCGACCTGCAGTGGTTCGTGAACCGGCCAATCACCGACCTCGTGCGCTACCGCGCCGAAAGCCACCCGCAGTTCCAGAGCGGCCCGATCGTGCGCACGGGCAGCCGGCTCCAGCCCTACCTGGCGCTGCCGCCCGGCAGCAACCCGCGCACCGCCGCGCTCGCCGCCCAGATGCGCGCCGACCCCACGCTGGCCGGCGCCGATGCACAGGCCTTCGTGCAGGCCGCGCTGCAACGCCTGCGCACCGGCGGCTACACCTACACGCTGGAGCCCGGCGTGTACGGCAACGAGACCGCCGACGAGTTCTGGTTCGATCGCAAGGAAGGCTTCTGCGAGCACATCGCCTCGGCCTTCGTCGTACTGATGCGCAACCTGCAGATTCCGGCGCGCATCGTCACGGGCTACCAGGGCGGCGAACTCAACAACGTCGACAACTACTGGGTGGTGCGCCAGAGCGACGCGCACGCCTGGGCCGAGGTCTGGCAAGAGGGCGCGGGCTGGGTGCGCGTCGACCCGACCGGCTCGGTCGCGCCGGGGCGCATCGGGCAGTTCCAGCGCCTCTCGCCGCAGCCCGGCCTGTTCGCAGGCGCCATCGGCGTCATGAGCCCGACGCTGGTGCAGAACCTGCGCGCCGCCTGGGAGGCCGTGAACAACGGCTGGAACCAGTGGGTACTCAACTACACGCAGAGCCGCCAGCTCGACCTGCTCAAGACCCTCGGCTTCAACGCCCCGAGCCTGGAAGACCTGGCCTACGTGCTGCTGTACCTGCTGGTGGCCGCAAGCCTGGCCGGCGCCGGCTGGACGCTGTGGGAGCGCAGCCAGCACGACCCGTGGCTGCGGCTGCTGGGCCGCGCGCGCGCGCGCCTCGCGAAGGCCGGCCTGCCGCTGCCCGAGACCGCGCCACCGCGGCAGATGGCCCAGGCGGCCGACGCCCGCTTCGGGCCCGCCGCGCAGGCCGTGCGCGACTGGCTGCTGAAGCTCGAAGCCCAGCGCTACGCCCCCACCACCCCGGCCTCGCTCGCCGCGCTGCGCGCCGAGTTCCGCCGGCTGCCCTGGCCGCCCACACCACCGCGCGCCTGACACACAGGACACGCGGCTGCAACCACATGTGTCGCCCGAAAGTGCGCATGCGCACGGGCGGCACAATCATGTCCATGTCACACGCCTTCCCCACGCCCTTGCGCGCCGCAGTGGCCGCCACCGCCCTCCTCGCCGCCTGCGCCGCCTGGCCCACGGGCGCCCTGGCCCAGAAGCCCCAGGCCAACGGCCGCCCCGCCGTCACGCCGGTGCGTGGCAGCACCCCGTACGCCACGCGCGACGACGCCATGCAGTTTGCCGACGACGTCGCCAAGCGCCGCAACCTCGACCGCGAATGGGTGCGCGCCACCATCGGCGCTGCGCGCTTCCTGCCCAACGTGCCGCGCCTGATGCTGCCGGGCCCCGTCGGCACGGTGAAGAACTGGCAGACCTACCGCAGCCGCTTCATCGACCCGGTGCGCATCGCGGCCGGCGTGCGCTTCTGGCGCGCCAACGCCGACACGCTCGCGCGCGCCGAGGCCACCTACGGCGTGCCGCCGGAAATCATCGTCGGCATCGTCGGCGTGGAAACCATCTACGGCCGTAACATGGGCAACTTCCGCGTGATCGATGCGCTGGCCACGCTGTCCTTCGACTTTCCGCAAGGTCACCCGCGCGCCGCCGAGCGCGTCGCCTTCTTCCGCGGCGAACTCGAAAGCTTTTTGAGCACCGAAAGCCGCACCGCCGACGACCCGCTCACGCCCGTGGGCAGCTACGCCGGCGCCATGGGCATGCCGCAGTTCATGCCCAGCAGCATCGCCAAGTACGCGGTCGACTTCGACGGCGACGGCCGCATCGACCTCGTGAACAACCCGGTCGACGTGATCGGTTCGGTCGCGAGCTACTTCAAGGGCTTCGGCTGGACGCCGGGCATGCCGTCGATCTACCCCGTGCATTTCGAGGAAGCGCGCCTGAAGAAGGCGCTGCTGCTGGCACCCGACATCCTGCCGACCTTCAGCGCCGACAGCTTCGTCGCCGCAGGCGCCGTGCCCGAAGGCGAAGGCCTGAAGCACAAGGGCCTGCTCGCGCTCATCGAGCTGCAGAACGGCCTCGACGCACCGCCCACCTACGTCGCGGGCACGCGCAACTTCTACGTGATCACGCGCTACAACTGGAGCAGCTACTACGCGATGTCGGTGCTCGACCTCGGCCAGGAGGTCAAGGCCGCGATGGAGCAATAACCGCGATGACACCGCAGGCGCTGCACGCGAACTGGACAGAGGCCTGGCGCGCGCTCGGGGTGACCGCGCCCGACGACACGCTGCAGCAGGAGCTGCAGCACCGCTACAGCGAGCCGCAGCGGCAGTACCACACGATGCAGCACCTCGGCGAATGCCTCGCGTGGTTCGACCAGGAACAGGCACTGGCCGAACGCCCCGGCGAGGTCGCGCTGGCGCTGTGGTTCCACGACGCGATCTACGACGTGCATGCGCATGACAACGAGGCACGCAGCGCCGACTGGGCGCGGCAGGCGTTGCAAGCCGCCGGCGCAGACGCAGCGGCGGCCGACCGCGTCCACGCGCTCGTCATGGCGACGCGCCACGACGCCGTGCCCGAGGGCCGCGATGCTGAATTGCTGATCGACATCGACCTGTCGATCCTCGGCGCCGAACGCGCGCGCTTCGACGAGTACGAGTGCCAGGTGCATGCGGAATACGGTTTCGTTCCCGAGGAGATTCGCCTGCCGCGTCGGCGCGCGATCCTCCAGCGCTTCCTCGACCGTCCGGCGATCTACGCCACGCCGCGCCTGCATGCGCTGCTCGAAGCGCGGGCGCGCGAGAACCTTCAGCGCTCGATCGCGGGCTGATCGGTCGGCACCAGCCGCCACCACTCGGAGCGCGGCGGCGCGTCGCCGTAGGCTTCTTCCACCACCCCGAACAGCAGGCCGTCGCGCCCCGCACCGAGCTGCGACAGCGCCAGCGGACGCGCGAGATCGCGGCACAGCATGAAGCTCGCATCGCCCTGCCAGTCGAGGCAGCGGCCGACCTCGGCCAGCATCAGCGCAGGCTGGCTCTGCATGAAGGTGAACGGCATCGGCAAGCCCGCGTCGAGTTGCGCCAGCCCCGTGCGCGTGGCCTCCCACGCGCCGCGCTGGCTGGTCACGCGCAGGCGCGCGCCGGCAGGCAACGCGGCTTCACCGGCCGCGTCGAGACAGGCGCGCGCGCCGTACATCGCCAGCTCGGTCCATAGGCCGACACGGCGCGGCCGGCGGCCTAGCCGCGTCGCGAGCGCATCACGCCAGTCGTCGGGTGGCGGATGCGCCACGACATGGGCGACCGTGCGCCAAGTCGGTGTACTCATGCGGCGCTGCAATCCGTCAGCACCAGCGACGCATGCCCGCCGCCGAAGCCCACCACGTTGAGCAGGATGTGCCGCAGCCGCGCCGGCGGCCCGTCGCTCAGCGCGACGCCGAGCGTCTCGTCCAGCGCATAGCCGACCGACGGCCAGGCGCCGCCTTCGATGCAGCCGACCAGCAAGGCCAGCTCCGCCGCCCCGGCCGCGCCGAGCGTGTGGCCGATCAGCGACTTGAGCGACACCAGCGGCGGCAGCGGGTCGAACACCTGCCGCAGCGCCTCGACCTCGATCGCGTCGTTGACCGGACTGCCGGCGGCCTGCACCTTGATGAGGTCGATGTCCGCGGGCTGCAGGCCGCTGCGTGCCAGCGTCTCGCGGCACATCGCCCGCACCGCGCTCGCCTCGGTGCCCGAGGGGTTGCGCCCATCGACCACGTTGGCGCCGCCGCCCAGCGCCCAGCGGGCGGGTTGCGACCCGAGCCGCAGCGCCGCCACGGCCTCACCCAGCACCAGCCCCTGGCGCCCCGCGCCGAAGGGCCGCGCGCTGTCGGGCGCCAGCAGCTGCATCGCGCCGAAGCCGGCCACGGTGAAGCGGTTGTCGAGCTCGGCGCCGATCACCAGCGCCTCGCGGGCCTCGCCCGCACGCACCATGTCGGCCGCCGCCAGCATCGCATTGAGCGCCGAGGTGCAGGCGGTCGAGACGGTGAAGACGGGGCCTTGCCAGTCGAGCGCGGCGGCGGCGATGTCGGCGAAATCCTGCAGGTCGCCGCTCAGCCGCGCGTCGTGCTGCGCGTGTTCCATGGCACCGATGTCGAGCGACGACGAGGCCACGAACAGCGGCCCCTGCCGGTCCAACCCGTCGCCGGTCTGCGCGACCACGCGGCGCACCGTGTGCTGCACGCGCTGTGCCCAGTCACCGGGCGGCAGGGGCAGCGTATAGACAGGCCACTGCAGGCCATCGGCCACCGTCACCGGCGTGGGCGGCACGCCGCCGCGCCGCAATGCCGCGAGCGCGGACGGCACATCGTCGCCAAGCACGCAAGCCAGGCCCATGCCGGCCAGGTACACCGGACGCACCAGGCTCATGCCTTGCCCGCTTGCACCAGGTGTTCCGCCAGGTGCGCGATGGACGTCATGGCGCGGCGCGTGTCCTTGCTGTCGGGCATGCGCAGGCCGAAGTGTTGCTGGATCGCCATCGACACCTGCAGCGCGTCGAGCGAGTCGAGGTCGAGCCGCGCCTCGGGGCCGAACAGCGGCTCGTCGTCGCCGAGGCCGCCGGGCGGCGCGTCTTTTTCGACGGCCTCGAGCACGAGGGCCTTGAGGCGGGCGATGAATTCAGGAGAAGAAACGGTGCTCGTCACGGTGCGCGCCTGCGAAACAGAAAGACAGCCACGAAAAACATGAGGGCCGCGAATGCCACCAGCCGGCCGACCTGCGGCAGCACCTCGGCCGCGCCGCCGCCGCGCAGCAGCACGGTGAGCAGCGCTTCGAGCCCCCAGTTCATGGGAGAGATTTCGACCATGCGCTGCATGAAGCCCGGCATGACGAACTTGGGCACCATGATGCCGCCCGCCGCCGCCATCAGCACATTCACCATCGGCCCGAGCGTGGCGGCCTGTGCATGGCTTTTGACGAGGCAGGCCACCGCGAGCGACAGGCTCACCGCCGCCAGACTCACGGCCGCGAGCGACAGCAGCAGGCCGCCCCAGTGGATGCCCGACAGCGACAGCGCGTCACCGCCGATCATCGGCATGAGCCAGATCCCCGCCGCCAGCATCAGCAGCGCCTGCAGCGCGTTCACGCCGAGGTAAGGCAAGGCCTTGGAGGCCAGCAGCATCGAGCGCGACACGCCCAGGCTCTGCAGCCGGCCGAGCGCGCCCGAGCCGCGCTCCTGCACGAACAGGCTGGACAGCGAGGCGACCACGAAGAACATGCCGAACACCAGCCAGGCCGGCACGTTCTGCTGCACCGACGTGGGCCGCGGGCCGGCCGTGGCAAAGCGCTCGGCCTGCACCATCGCCTGGATGGACGCGTCGGGCGCGGGGCTGGCCGTGCCGGGCACCGCCAGTGCGAGCCGCGCCTTGAGCTCGCCGGACGCACCGATGAGTTCGGCGCGCAGCGCGTTGAACAGGTTGGCGTCGATGCCGGGCTCGGCCAGCAGGCGGATGTGGGCACGCGTGGAAAGCGCGGCCGATTCCAGTTCTTCCGACAGGCCGGGCTCCAGCACGATCACGTACTTGAGCGTGCCGCTGCGCAGCCGCGCCTGCCAGTCGGCGCCCAGCGGTTGCGGCGCGCCGTGGCTGCGCTGCCAGATCTGCAGCAGCCACTTGGCGGGCGTGTCGCTGTCGCGCACGTCGACCGCGTAGCTCAGCTCGGCCAGCGGCGGGCGGTAGATGTCTTTCAGCGTGAGCGACATCAGCACGATGAACACCATCGGCATCACGAACAGCACGGCCAGTCCGTGCATGTCGCGCACGAGGGCCAGCAGTTCTTTCTTGATGAGTGCGAAGAGCATGGCGTTCGATCAGTCGCGCAGCGAACGGTGCGTGAGCGCCATGAAGAGCTGCTCGAGGTCGTGCCGGCCGAACTCGGCCTGGCGCACCTCGATGCCCTCCGCTTCGAGCGCGGCCAGCACGGGGCCGGGGCCGCTGCCCGCGTTCAGGTGAATGCGCCAGTGCGCCGCGCCCTGCTCTACCGTGCCGAAGCGCGACAGCATCTGCGCGTCGAGCCCGTCGGCGGCCAGCGTCAGCAGCATCGCGCTTTGCGACAGCAGCGCATCGAGCGGGCCTTCGCGCAGCACGCGGCCCTGGTCGAGGATGGCCACGCGGTCGGCGATGGCCTCGATCTCTTCCATGTAGTGCGAGGCGTAGATCACCGCCGCACCGGCTTGCGCGAGGCTCTTGATCGCATCGAGGATGAAGGCGCGCGACTGCGGATCGACGCCCACGGTCGGCTCGTCGAACAGCATCAGCTCGGGCTCGGGCAGCAAGGCGATCGCGAGGTTGAGCCGGCGCTTGAGGCCGCCCGAGAGCCGCTCGGCGCGCACGCCCGAGAACTGCTCCAGCTGCGCGAACTGCGTGCAGGTGTCGATGCGCGACTTCTTGCGCGCACCCGAAAGTTTGCCGGCCGCGGCGAAGCAGGCCAGGTTCTCGGCCACGGTGAGCATCGGATAGAAGGCCTGGTCCTGCGGTGCCACGGCGATGCGCGTGGGCGCCTTGGCGCGCACCTGCTGCAACGGCTGGCCATCGATGCGGATGTCGCCCGACTGCACCGCGAGCGCACCCGACAGGTGCGAGATCAGCGTGGTCTTGCCGGCGCCATTAGGGCCCAGCAGGCCCAGCACGCAACCGCGCGGCACGGCGAGCGACACGTCGGCCAGCGCGGCCTTGTCAGCGTGCGGGTAGCGGTAGCCGAGCTGGTGCAACTCGAGCATCGGCCCACCGCCGGGCCGCCCCAAGGCGGGCCGAGCCTCCCCCTCGGGGGGTGGCGAAGCACACGCAGTGGCAAGCCGGGGGGCTCCCATCTCAGGCGACGGCGGCCTTGAGGTCGCGGAAGAAGGTTTCCTCTTGCTGCGCCTGCTCGCGCAGCTTGCCCGCGAGCGCCACCGGATCGACGGGCTCGCGCCCCTTCACCATGCGCGCGGCCTTGAGCGCGAACGCACGCCAGCCGTCGCCGATGGCGATCAGGCGTTCGGACATCTGCGTCAGCTGCGGTTTGTCGAGCAGCTGCGCCGCCTCTTGCAGAAAGCCCGCGTAGATGAAGCGGAAGCCCGCCCCGCCCGTGCCGATTTCTTCCTGCATGCGCACCAGGTGGCCGATGAAGTCGACGCTGCGCGGATCACCCGGCGACAGCTTCTGCATGCGCTTGGCCAGCGTGCGCATGCCGCGCACGCCCACGATGGGCACGGGCGCGAGCATGTTGCGCACGGTCTTGCGGATCGCCTTGGTCACCGAGGCGGCGTCGACCGCCTTGCGCTCGATGGCCTGCGGGTAGTACATGAGCCCCTTGGGCGCCAGCACGCCCTTGGCGAAGCGCGCGCGCGACAGGTCTTCGCTCGCGCAGCGCACGGGTTCCTCGAACACGGGGTCGCTGATCAGGTAGTCGTCGCCGTCCTTGCCGTAGACCAGCAGGTTGTGCGCGTTGAAGTGAAAGCGCATGTTCGGCGGAAAGTACGGCAGCCAGTAGACCGAGGTCTGCAGGCCCACGAGCTGGCCGTCGGCCAGCAGCGCGTCGAGCCGCTGCTGCCCTGCTTGCGGGCTGCGGAAGGTCTCGAAGCGAAAGCGCGCGGCCATCGGTGCCAAGAGGCCCTTGATGATGGCCTTGGGCGGCATGCGGTACGAGATGAGCGGCAGGCCCGACAGCTTGATGAACGGCAGGTAGGCGAACGACAGCGCCGACGACAACCCCAGCGCCATCGCCTCGCTCATCGGCGCGCCGTGGTGGCGCATGAGGCTGGAGATGACGCCGCTTTCGCAGTGCGCCGCCTGTTGGTGTTGGAAGTTCACGGCAGGCCTTGCAGGGTGGAAACGGGCAGCCCCAGCGCCTGGCCGTAGCGGGTGAGCTGGGCCGGCGACAGCGCGGCGAAATGGCGCGGCTGCAGGTGGCGGCGCACGCGCCACTGCCAGAAGCCGCTGGTCTGCGAGAGCAGCGCCACGTCCATGCGGCGCTCGTACATCCAGTATTCGAGCGGCGAAGCCAGCCCGGCCTTCACGCGCGTCTTGGCCTCCTGTGCCTGCTCGACCAGCACGTCGACCGCGTGGCTGGTGACGATCTCTTCCGCCTCCCAGCCCTTCGACGTCGTGGTGACGACGCGGCCTTGCGCGTCGCGGGCGTACATCAGCTTGGAATGGCCCGCGAGGGTCGCGTTGCCCTCCTGTGGCACGGCATCGAGGTCCATGGCTACACCGCCTCCAGGTAGATGAAGCCGCTCGAAAAGCGACCGCTTTCCGGCACGAACATCAAGAGCTTCTGACCGGGCTGGATGCGGCCCGAGCGGAACAGCTCGTCGAGCATGATGTACGGCGAGGCCGAGCCGGTGTTGCCCTTGGTCGCGAGGTTGCTGAACCAGCGCTCGCGCGGAATCGGCAGGCCCAGCGAGGCCAGGCTCGCGGCCACGGGTTCGACGAAATAGTGCGACGACAGGTGCGGCAGAAACCAGTCGATGTCGTCGGTCTTCAGCCCGCGGCGCTCGATGATGGCTGCAAGCGGCTCGGTCAGCGTGGCGCGCACGATGTTGTCGTTGAGCAGGCGCACGTCCTGCTTGACGGCGAAGGTCGAGTCGCGCTGCCAGTCGGCGGGCGAGGTGCGGGCCCAGCCGTCGAGGCCGCCCTGTGCATTCTTGTCGGCACCGGCATACATGCACACCGGCAGCTCGTGCGCCGCCGACGACAGTTCGATCCACTCGACGCGCAGCGACAGCGGCCCGCGCGGTTCGCGCTCGAGCAGCACCGCGCCGGCGCCGTCGGACAGCATCCAGCGCAGGAAGTCTTTCTCGAAGGCGATCTCGGGGCGCGCTTCGAGCGCTTCGATCTTGTGTTCGAACTCGGCCTCGAAGTTGATGCCGCGCATCACGGCCGAAGCCAGCTCGGAGCCCGTGGCGACCGCGCGGCGCGCATCGCCCGCACGCACCGACAGCCACGCATGCTTGAGCGCCGCCGCGCCGGCCAGGCAGATGCCGGCGCAGGCCACCACCTCGAGCCGGGGCCAGCCGAGTTCACCGTGCACCATCACCGCGTGGTTGGGCATGAGCTGGTCGGGCAGCGAGGTGCCGGTGGCCAGGCAGTCGACCGGGCCGATGTCGTCGCCCAGCGCGCGGATGGCCGCCGCGGTGAGCTGTGCATTGGTCATGGCCAGCTGGCCGGTGGCACGGTCGATGGCGTAGTGGCGCGACTGGATGCCGTTGCTGCGCAGGATGAGGCGTCGCGCACGCGACACCTTGCCACCGATGCGACCCAGCACTTCTTCGATGTCTTCGTTGCTGACCGGAGAAAAAGGCAGGAAGGCGGCGGTGCGGGTCAGGAAAACATCAGTCGTCATAAAGAGGGAGCCGGTCCGTGGCAGAGCCCGACGGGCGCTCGAATTGAGCGGTCATTTTAGTCAGCCACCCTCGGAACAAAGGACGCAGCAGCGCCTGCAGGGTCAGGCTCACCGGCACGACGGTAACGATCAGCGCCAGCAGAAACAACACGTACAGCAGCAGCAGCGGTTTGCGCACCGCCGCACCCGGCCCGCCGGCCGCCATGATCAGCTTGCCCCAGAGGTAGAAGCTGCGCGTGCCGGCCTTCTCGCTGACCAGCAGGCGCGCGTCGGCGCGCACCGCACCCAGCCCGGCCAGCAAGGGCGCATCGCCCTGCTCTTTACCTGCGTGCAGCGCGTCGCGCAGGGCGCGGCCGAAGCGGCTGCAGCCGCGAATCTGTTCCTCGCTCAGGCCGGCGTCGGGCATGCCCCAGAAGCCGCGCTTGCGGCCCCAGATCAGCCAGGCCGGGGTGGTGAAGAAGGTGGCCAGCGTGGGACCGGGGTCGGTCAGCACCACGTTGTCGATCAGGCGCCCGCCAGTGGCGGCGAGCAGTCCCTTGAGCTTTTCGTGGGCCAGCAGCCACATGTTGCGGCAGGCAATGACCGTGACCACGGGTTTTCCCTTGAGCAGCCGCGCCGCCACGGGGTGCTGCAGGAAGGCCGCAATCGGCTGCGCGGGCGCCAGGAACCAGACCTGGTACGGCAGGATGACGAGGTCGAAGTCTTCATCGCCCGTGAGCGCGAGCGGTGCCAGCGGGCCCGGCTTCATGTGGGCCGACTCGGGGAACGCGTCGAAAAAAGTCAGGAACGGCCAGGGCCAGGGAAAGCTCTGCAGCGGCCGCAGCGTTTCCACATGCAGTTCGATGCCCGGGTCGGCGCGCAGCGGCGCGGCGATCTGCCCGGCCACGCGGTCGAGCTGCCCGGTCTGCGAGTACTGGATCAGCAGGACGCGTTTGGCACGCGCGCTCGGGGTGGCAAGAGGGCTGGCGGAGGGGCTGGAAGAACTTGGATTCACTGGCAGGGCGTGGCGGGGGCCGTCGAATGTAAGCGAAGCTTTTCAAAGGTGCATCTGCCATAGGTCATGGCGTCGCGCGAATCCGACGAACGAAACGGCCAGAACGCGAAAAAGGGCCGCACCTTGCGGCACGACCCTTCCATCCTCCCTGTGGCGCGGGGCGCCTCAGCGCACCTTGCCGTCCTTCCAGGCGCTCAGCAGCTTGTTGTAGTCGATGGTCTCGCCCTTGGGCTTCTCGTTGGCCAGCTTCTTCCACGGGGCGTTCTTGTCGCTGAGCCACTTGTTCGGGTCGCCCTTCGGATTGAGCTTGGGCGCGCAGTGGGCCATGCCGGCGCGTTGCAGGCGGCCCATCACGTTGTCCATCTCGTCGGCCAGGTTGTCCATGGCTTTTTGCGGGGTCTTCTCGCCCGTGACGGCCTCGGCCACGTTCTTCCACCACAGCTGCGCCAGCTTCGGGTAGTCGGGCACGTTGGTGCCGGTGGGCGTCCATGCCACGCGGGCCGGGCTGCGGTAGAACTCGACCAGGCCGCCCAGCTTGGGCGCCATGTCGGTCATGGCCTTGCTCTGGATGTCCGATTCGCGGATCGGGGTCAGGCCCACGATGGTCTTCTTGAGCGAGACGCTCTTGGAGGTCACGAACTGGGCGTAGAGCCAGGCAGCAGCCGTCTTGTTGGCGTCATGGCCGTTGAAGAACGACCACGAACCCACGTCCTGGTAGCCGTTCTGCATGCCCTGCTTCCAGTACGGGCCGTTCGGGCCGGGCGCCATGCGCCACTTGGGCGTGCCGTCCTCGTTCACCACGGGCAGGCCCTTCTTGGTCATGTCGGCGGTGAAGGCCGTGTACCAGAAGATCTGCTGGGCGATCTGGCCCTGCGCCGGCACCGGACCGGCTTCGCCGAAGGTCATGCCCATGGCTTCCTTGGGCGCGTACTTCTTCATCCAGTCGATGTACTTGGTGAGCGCGTACACGGCGGCCGGCGAGTTGGTCGCGCCACCGCGCGACACGGCGGCGCCCACGGGCGTGCACTTGTCGTCGGCCACGCGGATGCCCCACTCGTCGATCGGCATGCCGTTCGGGGTGCCGATGTCGGCGGTGCCGGCCATCGAGAGCCACGCGTCGGTGAAGCGCCAGCCCAGCGACGGGTCTTTCTTGCCGTAGTCCATGTGGCCGTAGATCGGCTTGCCGTCGATGGTCTTCACGTCGACGCTGAAGAACTCGGCGATGTCTTCGTAGGCGCTCCAGTTCAGCGGCACGCCCAGGTCGTAGCCGTACTTGGCCTTGAACTTGTCCTGCAGGTCCTTGCGCGCGAACAGGTCGGCGCGGAACCAGTACAGGTTGGCGAACTGCTGGTCGGGCAGCTGGTACAGCTTGCCGTCGGGCGCGGTGGTGAACTTGGTGCCGATGAAGTCCTTGATGTCGAGCCCGGGGTTGGTGTACTCCTTGCCCGCACCGGCCATGTAGTCGGTGAGGTTCATCATCTTGCCGTAGCGGTAGTGCGTGCCGATGAGGTCGGAGTCGGAAATCCAGCCGTCGTAGATCGACTTGCCCGACTGCATCGAGGTCTGCAGCTTCTCGACCACGTCGCCTTCCTGGATCAGGTCGTGCTTCACCTTGATGCCGGTGATTTCCTCGAAGGCCTTGGCCAGCGTCTTCGATTCGTATTCATGCGTGGTGATGGTCTCCGACACCACCGAGATTTCCTTGACGCCCTTGGCCTGCAGCTTCTTGGCCGCGTCGATGAACCACTTCATCTCGGCCGCCTGCTGGTCCTTGCTCAGGGTCGACGGCTGGAACTCGCTGTCGATCCATTTCTTGGCTTCGGGCTCTGCGGCCCATGCGCCGTGCGCAGCGACCATCGCCGCCGCCATTGCCAATGCCGTGTAGCGCATCTTCATGAATATGTCTCCTCGGTTGTGCTTCCCCGGTTTTTTCATCGCGGCTCCGGGGAGGCGGAGAGCCGGACGCGTTGGCGAAATTAAGGTTGCGGTCGCCGCCGGGCCGCCCCAAGGCGAGCCGCGCCTCCCCCTTGGGGGGTGGAGAAGTACACGAAGTGACAAGCCGGGGGGCACATTTTTCTAGCCTTTGCGCATGACCAGGGCAAGAACCAGCATCGACAGCACGAAGCCGATCCAGATCGAGGGCTCGGCCTCCAGGCTCAGCCACTCCTGCACCTTGCCGGCCACGCCGACGAAGACCAGGTTCACGTAGGCGGCGGACAGCAGGCCGATGAACAGCCGGTCGCCGCGCGTGGTGGCAATGGGCAGCCAGCCGCGTCGCATGACGGTGGGCGACTTGATCTCCCACACGGTCATGCCGACCAGCATGAGGGCGATGCAGGTGAAGAAAACGGCCACGGGGGTGGTCCAGACCATCCAGTCGAACATGTCTTGGTCTCCTTAGACGCGACCCATCGCAAAGCCTTTTGCGATGTAGTGACGGACAAACCAGATCACGATCGCGCCCGGCACGATGGTGAGCACACCCGCCGCAGCCAGCGTGGCCCAGTCCATGCCCGAGGCGCTCACCGTGCGCGTCATGGTCGCCACGATCGGCTTGGCGTTCACGCTCGTGAGCGTGCGCGCCAGCAGCAGTTCGACCCAGCTGAACATGAAGCAGAAGAACGCCGCCACGCCCACGCCGGCCTTGATGAGCGGCAGGAAAATCGTGAGGAAGAAGCGCGGGAACGAGTAGCCGTCGATGTACGCCGTCTCGTCGATTTCACGCGGAATTCCGCTCATGAAGCCTTCGAGAATCCACACCGCCAGCGGCACGTTGAACAGCAAATGTGCGAGCGCCACGCCCAGGTGCGTGTCCATGAGGCCCACGGTGCTGTACAGCTGAAAGAACGGCAGCAGGAACACCGCGGGCGGCGTCATGCGGTTCGTGAGCAGCCAGAAGAACACGTGCTTGTCGCCCAGGAACGAATAGCGCGAGAACGCATACGCTGCCGGCAGCGCCACGGTGAGCGAGATCACCGTGTTGATCGCCACGTAGATCAGGCTGTTGATGTAGCCCGAGTACCACGACTCGTCAGTGAAGATGCGCGCGTAGTTGGCCCAGGTGAGCTGCTGCGGAAAGAACGAGAAGCTCGACACGATCTCCTCGTTCGTCTTGAAGCTCATGTTGATCATCCAGTAGATGGGCAACAGCGCGAACAGGATGTACAGCAGCAAAAAGATGCTGCGCTTGTGGAAGCGTTTTTCAGACATGTTGACCCCCTTGGCGCTGCGCGCCGTCCCCCCGAGGGGGAGCATCCGCCTTGAGGCGGCTCGGCGACGGATTCATTGTTCTTTCTCCACTTCTTGCGTGCCCACCCGCTGCATCCAGTTGTAGAGCACGAAGCAGAACAACAGAATGATCAGGAAATAGATCAGCGAGAACGCCGCAGCCGGCCCGAGGTCGAACTGCCCCACGGCCTTCTGCGTGAGGTACTGGCTCAGGAAGGTGGTCGCGTTGCCCGGTCCGCCGCCCGTCAGCACGAAGGGCTCGGTGTAGATCATGAAGCTGTCCATGAAGCGCAGCAGCACGGCAATCATCAGCACGCCGCGCATCTTGGGCAGCTGGATGTAGCGGAACACCGCGAACTTGCTCGCGCCGTCGATGCGCGCGGCCTGGTAGTAGGCGTCGGGAATCGAGCGCAGGCCGGCATAGCAGAGCAAGGCGACCAGCGGCGTCCAGTGCCACACGTCCATCACCAGCACCGTGAGCCACGCGTCGGTCGCGCTGCCGGTGTAGTTGTATTCGATGCCCATCGTCTGCAGCGCGTGGCCCAGCAGGCCGATGTCGGCACGGCCGTAGATCTGCCAGATGGTGCCCACCACGTTCCACGGAATGAGCAGGGACAGCGCCACCACCACCAGCACCGCCGACGACTTCCAGCCTGTGGCCGGCATCGACAGCGCGAGCGCGATGCCCAGCGGAATCTCCACCAGCAGCACCGAGAGCGAGAAGCCCAGCTGGCGCCACAGCGCCTGGTGCAGCTCGTCGTCGCGCATCACGGCAGCGAACCATTCGGTGCCGACGAACACGCGCCGGTCGGGCGAGATGATGTCCTGCACCGAGTAGTTGACCACCGTCATCAGCGGCACGATGGCCGAGAAGGCGACGCAGATCAGCACGGGCAGCACGAGCCACCACGCCTTCTGGTTGATCGGCTTGTTGGTTGGGTTCATGCCACCAGTTCCTCGTCCTTGTAGTAGCAGGTGTGGGTGTCGAGCACCCGCAGCCACACCGTGTCGCCCACCGAAGGCGGCTGTTCGTCCGAGTGCATGCGCACCTTGACCACGCCGCCGCCGACTTCCGCGCTCAGCATCGCGTGCGTGCCGACGTCCTGCACCTGCTTCACCACCGCAGGCACGGCGCCGGCCGCACCGGCATTCGACAGGCGCAGGTACTCGGGCCGGATGCCGATCTTGAGCGCGCCGGGCGGCAGCTCGCGCGTCGGCACCAGCGGCGTGCCCGCCACTTCGAGTGCACCGTTGGCGCTGTGCGCCGACAAGAAGTTCATGCCCGGCGAGCCGATGAAGTGCCCGACGAAGGTGTGGGCCGGCCGTTCGAACAGCGCCTCGGCGCTGCCCACCTGCACAGCCTTGCCGCGCGTCATGACCACCACCTCTTCGGCAAAGGTGAGCGCCTCGACCTGGTCGTGCGTCACATAGATCAGCGTGAGCTTGAGCTCGCGGTGGATCTGCTTGAGCTTGCGGCGCAGCTGCCACTTCAGGTGCGGGTCGATCACGGTGAGCGGTTCGTCGAACAGCACCGCCGAGACGTCGCTGCGCACCAGCCCGCGGCCGAGCGAGATCTTCTGCTTGGCGTCGGCCGCCAGGCCCGCGGCGCGCTGGTTGAGTTGGCCGCTCATGTCGAGCATTTCGGCGATCTCGCCAACGCGCTTCTTGATCTGGTCTTCGGGCACCTTGCGGTTGCGCAGCGGGAACGCGAGGTTCTCGGCCACGGTCATGGTGTCGTAGATCACCGGGAACTGGAACACCTGCGCGATGTTGCGTTCCTGCGGCGTGGCGCGCGTCATGTCGCGGCCGTCGAAGCTCACGCTGCCCTGCGAGGGCACGAGCAGGCCCGAGATGATGTTGAGCATGGTCGTCTTGCCGCAGCCCGAAGGGCCGAGCAAGGCATACGCGCCGCCGTCGCGGAAGCTCATCTTGAGCGGGAGCAGCGCGTAGTCGCTGTCCTGCGTGGGGTTGGCGCGGTAGGCGTGGGCCAGGTCGAGATCGATGCGTGCCATGACTAGCTTCCTTTGCGCCATGCCGGCGCGAGCGCCAGCTTTTCGCTGGCATCGAACACATAGGCCTGCGACGCGCTGAAGTACAGCGTGATCGCGGCGCCCAGCTCGAAGCGGTGCACGCCGGTGAGCTGCGCCACCAGTTCGCCCACCGCCGTGTCGACGTGCACGAAGGTGTCGGAGCCCGAAATCTCGGCCAGCTCCACCTTGCCGGACAAGGCGATGTCGCCCTCCCCTCCACCCACATTCAAGGCACTCGCGCGCAGGCCGACGGTGACGGGGCCCGACACGCTTTCAGGCAGGGCCAGCGTGAGCGCGGGCCCGCCCGCGAGTTGCACCTGGCCGGCGGTGGCCGTGCCCGCCAGCAGGTTCATCGGCGGATCGCTGAAGGCGCGTGCCACGCGCAGCGACTGCGGCGCATGGAACACCTCGGCGGTCGGGCCGTACTGCAGCAGTTCGCCGGCGTCCATCACGGCCGTGTAGCCGCCGAGCAGCAGCGCTTCGCCGGGCTCGGTGGTGGCGTAGATGACGGTCGAGTCGCCGGTGGCAAAGAGCTGCGTGAGTTCTTCGCGCAAGCCTTCGCGCAGCTTGTAGTCGAGGTTGACCAGCGGCTCGTCGAGCAGCATGAGCGGTGCGTTCTTGGCGAGCGCGCGCGCCAGCGCCACGCGCTGTTGCTGGCCGCCCGAGAGTTCGGCCGGCAGGCGGTCGAGGAACATGCCGATGTGCAGCTTGTCGGCCAGCGCCTTCACGCGCGCCTCGATGTTCGATTCGCCGCGCAGCTTCAGCGGCGAGGCGATGTTGTCGAACACCTTGAGCGAGGGGTAGTTGATGAACTGCTGGTAGACCATCGCGACGTTGCGCTCGCGCACCGGCGTGCCGGTGACGTCCTTGCCGTCGACCAGCACACGCCCGGTACTCGGCGTGTCGAGCCCGGCCATGAGACGCATCAGGCTGGTCTTGCCGGCCTGCGTGGCGCCGAGCAGCACGGTCACCGCGCCGCTTTTGGGCGCAATGCTCTGCTCGTAGAGCCAGGTGTGCGCGCCGACCTTCTTGGTGACGCGCTCCAGAGTCAGCTGCATCAGCTCACCTCCACTTCCACGGTGTCGTTGTTGTTCGTCGCGTGGGCCTGCAGCCAGATCGCCACCTGCTCGCGCTCGGCGGGCGTGTAGTGCAGGCCGAGCTTGGTGCGGCGCCAGAGCACGTCGTCCGAGCTCACGGCCCATTCGCGTGCCTGCAAAAAGCGCAGCTCGCGCTCGTAGAGGCCGGGCGCCACCTCGGTGCCCATGTCGGCCAGCGACTGCGCTTCGCCGACCAGTTCGGCCAGGCGCGCGCCGTAGCCGCGCGCCAGCCGCAGCGCGACCTTGGCGTCGAGCCAGGGGTACTTCGCCTGCACGGCCGTCACGAAGCGGCCGAAGTCGTCGTCGGGGCGCTTGGGGGCCCCGATCCAGGCCGACAGGTCGCCGCCCGCGAGGAAAGCGCCGTCGGTCCATGCCGGGCGCTGCGCACCGGACTGGCCGAGCATCTTTCCGACCTCGTCGGCCGCGTCTTCCGCGAGCTTGCGGAAGGTCGTGATCTTGCCGCCCCACACCGACAGCAGCGGCGCGGCGGTGGTGTTCGATTCGAGCAGGTAGTCGCGCGTGACGGCCGAGGGGTCGCCCGAGGCGTCGTCCAGCAGCGGGCGCACGCCCGAATAGGTCCAGACCACGTCGGCCGGCACGATGGCCTTGTCGAAGTAGCGGCTGGCCTGCGTGCAGAGGTAGTCGATTTCTTCCTGCGCGATGCGCGCGCCGCCGGGGTCGTCGCCGCTGATCTCGATGTCGGTGGTGCCGATCAGCGTGAACGCGCCCTGGTAAGGAATGGCGAAGATGATCCGCTTGTCGGGGTTCTGGAAGATGTAGGCGTGGTCGTGGTCGAACAGGCGCGGCACGATGATGTGGCTGCCCTTCACGAGCCGCAGGCTCTTGGTGGCCAGCGCCTCGCCGCGCGCCGACTGGGCCACGCCACGCAGGAAGGATTCGGCCCACGGGCCGGCCGCGTTCACCACGGCGCGCGCACGCACGGTGCGGTGCGCGCCGTCGGGGCCTTCGAGCGTGGCGACCCAGCCGTCGGCGCCGCGTTGCGCATGGATGCAGCGCGTACGCGTGAGCACTTCGGCGCCCTTCGAGCGCGCATCGATGGCGTTGAGCACCACCAGCCGCGCGTCGTCGACCCAGCCGTCGGAGTACACGAAGCCGCGCTTGTACTGCGCCTTGAGCGGCGCGCCGGCCGCGTGCTGGCGCAGGTCGATGCCGCGCGACGGCGGCAGCACCTCGCGCTTGGCGAGGTGGTCGTACATGAACAGGCCGATGCGGATCATCCAGGCCGGGCGCATCGACGGGTCGTGCGGCATCACGAAGCGCAGCGGCCACATGATGTGCGGCGCGCTCTTGAGCAACACTTCGCGCTCCTGCAGCGCCTTGCGCACCAGCGAGAACTCGTAGTACTCCAGGTAGCGCAGCCCGCCGTGGATCAGCTTGGTGGAAGAAGAAGAGGTGTGCGAGGCCAGGTCGTCCTTCTCGCACAAGACCACGCGCCAGCCCCGGCCGGCCAGGTCGCGCGCAATGCCGCACCCGTTGATGCCGCCGCCGACGATCAGCACATCGCAATCGGTGGCCGGCGCGGCCGCTGGAGAAGAGAAATCGGTCACAGGCTGGGGGTCCGTAGGTTCGTGACTTTTGTCAGCAAAGGCCGAGATTGTATTTTCGAGTTTTTTCATTTGGATTCCTTTTGGCGCGATTTTCCTCCGAGTTTTCCCTTACTAAGATTCGTTTTCTTTCGTTTTAAAGTGACGCGGCCTGTACCCTCGAGCCCAGTCTTTCCGCTTTCCACGACGTCTCTGTGAACTCCAATCCGCGCCAGATCAACCTTCTCGACACCGTGCGCGCGCGCGGCTCCGTCACCGTCGAACAGCTCGCCGACATGCTGGGCGTGACGCTGCAGACCGTGCGCCGCGACGTGCAGCGGCTGGCCGACGCGGGCTTGCTGACGCGTTTCCACGGAGGCGTGCGCGTGCCCAGTTCGACCACCGAGAACATCGGCTACCAGCAGCGCGAAACGCTCAACGCCGACGGCAAAGCGCGCATCGCGCGCCGCGTGGCCGAGCTGGTGCCCAACGACTGCTCGCTGATCCTCAATATCGGCACCACCACCGAGGCCATCGCCAAGGCGCTGATGCGCCACACGGGCCTGCGCGTGATCACCAACAACCTGAACGTGGCGACCATCCTGAGCGGCAACACGGCCTGCGAGGTGATCGTGGCCGGCGGCTCGGTGCGCCCGCGCGACCGCGCCGTGGTGGGCGAAGCCACCATCGACTTCATCCGCCAGTTCAAGGTCGACATCGCGCTCATCGGCGTGTCGAGCATCGAGGTCGACGGGTCGCTGCGCGACTTCGACCTGCGCGAAGTGAAGGTCGCGCAGACCATCATTGCCCAGGCGCGCGAGGTGTGGCTGGCGGCCGATGCGAGCAAGTTCAACCGGCCGGCGATGATCGAGCTGGGCACGCTCTCGCAGATCGACCGCCTGTTCACCGACGCCGCGCCGCCGCCGCCGTTTCCCGACCTGCTGCATGCCGCGCAGGTGCGGCTGGAAATCGCGCGCGACATCTGATTCCAGAAACATCCACCGAATGACCACCTACCTGCTCGCCCTCGACCAGGGCACCTCCAGCTCGCGCAGCATCGTGTTCGACCGCGAAGGCCGCATCGTCGCCATCGCCCAGAAGGAACTCACGCAGATCTACCCGCAGCCCGGCTGGGTCGAGCACGACCCGATGGAAATCTGGCGCAGTCAGCTCGCCACCGCGCGCGAGGTGCTGGCCAAGGCCAAGCTGCAGCCCACCGACATCCACGCCATCGGCATCACCAACCAGCGCGAGACCACCGTGCTGTGGAACCGCGCCACCGGCCTGCCAGTGCACCACGCCATCGTCTGGCAAGACCGCCGCGCCGAACCGCTGTGCGCGCAGCTGCGCGACGAAGGCATGACGGACACCATCCGCGACAAGACCGGCCTCGTGATCGACGCGTACTTCTCGGGCACCAAGCTGCGCTGGTTGCTCGACCACGTGCCCGGCGCGCGAGCCCAGGCCGAGCGCGGTGAGCTGGCTTTCGGCACCGTCGACAGCTGGCTCATGTGGCAGCTCACCGGCGGCAAGGTGCACGTGACCGACGTGAGCAACGCCTCGCGCACGATGCTGTTCAACGTGCACACCAACGATTGGGACGCCGACCTGCTCGCCGCGCTGAAGATCCCCGCCGCGCTGCTGCCGAAGGTGCAGCCGTCGAGCTCGCACTTTGCCGACACCGACGCAGCGCTGCTCGGCCACACGCTGCCCATCGGCGGCGTGGCCGGCGACCAGCAGAGCGCCCTCTTCGGCCAGGCCTGCTTCGAAGCCGGCATGGCCAAGAACACCTATGGCACCGGCTGCTTCCTGCTGATGCACACAGGCGGCGCGTTCCAGCCGTCGCACAACGGCTTGCTGGTCACCAGTGCGGCGCAGGTCGATGCGACGCCGCAGTACGCGATGGAAGGCAGCGTGTTCGTCGGCGGCGCGGTGGTCCAGTGGCTGCGCGACGGCCTCAAGGCCATTAAGGGCAGCGCCGAGGTGCAGTCGCTCGCCGAGAGCGTGCCCGACGCGGGCGGCGTGATGATGGTGCCGGCCTTCACCGGCCTGGGCGCGCCCTACTGGGACGCGGATGCGCGCGGCACGATCACCGGGCTCACGCGCGGCACCACGGTCGCGCACATCGCGCGCGCCGCACTCGAAAGCATCGCGTACCAAAGTGCCGCACTGCTGCAGGCCATGAGCCGCGACGCCGTGGCTGCAGGCGGCAAGCCCGTCGCCGAGCTGCGCGTGGACGGCGGCGCGAGCGTGAACGATCTGCTGATGCAGTTCCAGGCCGACCTGCTGGGCATTCCGGTGGTGCGACCCGAGGTGATCGAGACCACCGCGCTGGGCGCGGCCTACCTTGCCGGGCTGTCGACCGGCGTCTACACCGACGCGCGCCAGCTCTCGAAGCTGTGGAAGATCGAGCGCCGCTTCATGCCGACCATGGGCCGCGCGCAGGCCGAGGAATCGATGGCGCGCTGGGAGCGCGCCGTGCGCCAGGCCACCGCGACCTGAACGCCCTCGGCTTCACCAGCCCCAGAGGGAGCGCTTCAGCACCCAGCCGGTGGTGCCGCCTTCGTGGCGCACCTTCACCCAGTCACCGCGGCGCTCGAGGGTGCGCAGCACGTCGCCGTACACGGCCCGCTTCACGACCGGGCTGCGCGCGCCGGGTGCGCGGCGCAGTTGCGCGGTCTTCGCCTTCACCACGTGGTGCGGCGTCTTGTTCGTCATCGAACGGAAGACCCAGGCCTTGTCGTTCTCGAAGTCGGTGACCCGCAGCCAGTCGCCCTTGCGGCCGATCACGCGCAGCGGATAACCCCGGCTCACCGTCCAGTGCGCCTCGGCGCGCTGGCTGGGGGCGGTGCGCATGTTCAGCGTCTTGACCGCGACACTGACCATCTGCGGCTGCGCGGCAAAGGCGGACGGCAGCACCATCCACGAGAAGAAGAATGCGAGCAGGAGCGCGGGCAGTCGGCGGCTGAATCGGGCCATGGGGCGAGGGTTCCTTTCAAGAAGACACGGGTCCGGCAAACACCGGGCGAAGCCCCTCTGGGACGCTGGGCGCGAATAAGTTCCGCGGGGATATCCCTGAGGCGGCACTCAAAGACCCCGCAAGGGTCGGGACACTGAACGTGCAGCGGCAGGGTGCGGGGCAGAATTCGGCCGCCTTCGACTCCCCCACGCCGCGTTTGACACACCCCCACACCGACGCCCCGCGTCACTCCTCCAGTGCCCTGCTGGCCTGCGGCGTGGTCGGCGCGACGCTGCTGGCGCTGATCGCCCTGGGCCATGACGGCCGCCGCATCGCCCAGCTCGCGGTGCTCGCCGCCCCGCCCGTGCTCTGGCTGCTGTGGCCGCTGCACAGCGCGCGCCTGCGGCGCTGGCGCACGGCGCTCGTGTGGCTCTGGGTCATGGGCTTCGGGCTCGACGCCGTGGTGCGCGCTTACCTGCTCGACACCTACCAGGCCGCACCCGACAGCGCCATGGTGCTGGGCGCGGCAGCCAACACGAATGCACGCGAAAGCGCCGAGTACCTGCGCATGCACTGGCGCTCCGCCGTCGTCTGGTCGGCCGCACTCGCGGCGGCAGGCGTGGTGGCGGGCCTGTTCGCGCGGCGCGGTGCCGTGGCGCCGCGTGCGCGTCGGCCGTTCTGGGTGCGCTCTTTGCTGCTGTTGATCCTGCTCGCGGCCTGCGTGGCCTATGTGAGCAAGCCCTGGCGCCGCCTGCACCCGGTCGTCTTCTGGACCCAGTGGTCGCAGTCGCTGCAGGACCAGCGCGCCGCCTGGGCCGGTCAGGAAAAAACCCGCGATGCGCAGCTGGCGCAGGCCCGGCAGATCGCCCCGGTGTTCTCGCGCGAAGGGCCGTCCACGGTCGTGCTCGTCATTACCGACAGCATCAACCGCGACAACATGGGCCTGTACGGCTACGGCCGCCCGACCACGCCGCGCCTGCAGGCGCACAAGGCACAGGAAGGCGACCGCATGGCCGTGCTGCAGAACGCGTGGTCAGTAGACGCAAGCACCCTGCCCGCGCTGCGCAACATGTTCCATTTCGGCCAGCCCGCGAATGAAAGCTCACCCCATCTGCTGGCCCTGGCGCGCGCCGCCGGCTACAAGGTCTGGTGGATCAGCAACCACGACGACCTGGCCATCGAGCAGGAGCACGCGCGCTATGCCGACGTGGTCGACATGGTGAACCGCACGCCGGGCCGCGCCAGCGCCTCGCTCGACGGCGAGATCCTCGACTGCGTGCAGGAAGCCTTTGCCGACACGAGCACCGATCGCAAGCTCATCGTGGTCCACCTGATGGGCGCGCACCCGCACTACAGCCTGCGCTTTCCCGAGAACGCCAACCCCTTCGACGACAGCGTCGATGCGGTCGAGAACGGCCTCATGAAGGACGGCCGATCGGCCTGGGTGCGTCACTTCCGCCAGGAGTACGACGCCGCGCTGCTGTACCACGACTTCGTGGTGTCGGAGCTGCTGCAGCAGACCCGCAGCACGGGCCGCCCCGAGGACTACCGCGCCTGGATGTACCTGTCGGACCACGGTCAGGAAGTTGGCCACGGCAGCGACCGCGCAGGCCACAGCCCCGCCACTGCCTCGGGCTACCGCATCCCGGCGATCGTCTGGCGCAACCGCGAGGCATTGCCCACCGGCGTCGCGGCGCAGCAGCCCTTTCGCGCGGACTGGGCGGGTTGGAGCCTGATGGACCTGCTGGGCATTCGCTGGAGCGGGCAGAAGGCGGAGCGCAATGTGCTGGGTGATGCCTACCAGTGGCGGGCGCCAGAGATTCCGGTGGTGGTGGAGTCGTTCTCCCGCTAGGACGCCGAGGCAGCCGACAGCCTGCGGTGCAGCGCGCTCAAACGGCTTTGCCGTACATCACATCGGAGCGCAGCACGTACTTGGTTCCGGACTCGATGGCGGCGCCTTCGTGCCACGTGTCGTGGATGAACAGCAGGGCCGCGCCGGCTTCCGGCTTGACGCGGAATTCGCGGAAGTCGGTGTCGCCGCCCGTGAAGCCGTCGTTCAGGTAGACCAGCAACGTGAGCTGGCTCGTCAGCCCGTCTTCATGCCACGGCCCATCCTTGTGCATCTTGAAGCGCTGGCCGGGCGAGTATTTGTAGAAGCGCAATTCCTTCGGCAGGCCCTGGGGCACCTGTCCGGCGACCTCGGGCAATGCGACCTGCCCCAACCGCGCCCACAGCAGTTCAACCCAATCCGGCGAGGGCAGCATCGCGCGTTCGTTGTTGCGGATGGCCGGCATGGCCTTCGGTCCGTCGGCGGTGCGAACGCCGGCCGAGGCGAAACCTTCGCGCTCGGCCAGAGAGATCAACTGCTCGCACTCTTCGGGTGCGAGAAAGCCCTCGATGGAAAAGGCCTGTGGCGAATGGGCCGTCACCCGCATCGGCACAGGCGTCGCGATCCGTTCGCTCAGTGCGCCGGCACCAGGAAGTCCTGGCTGATGCGCCCACCCAGCTCGTTCACCCGGTCGAGGAACTGCGTGAGGTAAGCATGCAGCCCGGTCGCCAGGATCTCATCGACCCGCGCGTACTGCAGGTCGGCCAGCAGCTTGCCGGCGCGACGTTGGGTTTCGGCGCTCTGCTCGTTCTGCACCTTCGCGAGGTTGCTGACCACCTCGACCAGGCTCGCGTGCAGCGAGCGCGGCATGTCGGCGCGAAGAATGAGCAGCTCGGCCACGCGCTCGGGCTTGATCACGTCGCGGTAGACCTTGCGGTACACCTCGAAGGCCGAGACGCTGCGCAAGATGGCGCTCCAGTGATAGAAGTCGTACTCCTGGTCTTCCTCGGTGGCGGCACCGAAGAACTCGCTGTTGAGCGCGTGGAACTTCACGTCGACCAGGCGCGCCGTGTTGTCGGCACGCTCCAAAAAGGTGCCTAACCGCGAGAAGTAGAACGCCTCATCCTGGAGCATGGTGCCCAGCGTGACGCCGCGCGACAGGTGCGAGCGGAATTTGACCCACTCGAAGAACTGCCCCGGGTCGCGCTCGAAATCGCCCGCGCGCAGCATGCGGTTCACTTCGAGCCAGGTGGTGTTCTGCGTTTCCCAGGCCTCGGTGGTGAGCGCGCCGCGCACGGCACGGGCGTTCTCGCGGGCAGCCTTCAGGCAGGAGACGATCGACGACGGATTGCTCTCGTCCTTGACCATGAACTCCATGACCTCATTCGGTGCGATGTGGTCGTATTTGTCGTTGTACAGCGGCAGCAGCTCGCTGATGGACAGCACGCCCTGCCAGCCGTACTTGGCGACCTCGGCCGACTGCGGCAGCAGCGAGGTCTGGTAGTTGACGTCGAGCATGCGCGCCGTGTTCTCGGCACGCTCGGTGTAGCGCGACATCCAGTAGAGGTGGTCTGCGGTGCGGGACAGCATCGTGGGTGCTCCTACTGCGATTGGCTTTGCGACTGCGTTCCCGCCTTCGGCTTGGCCGTGCGGTCCGCTTCGAGAATCCAGGTGTCCTTGGTGCCGCCGCCCTGCGACGAGTTGACCACCAGCGACCCCTCCTTGAGCGCCACGCGCGTGAGGCCGCCGGGCACCATCTGCACCTCGCTGCCCGAGAGCACGAAGGGGCGCAGGTCGATGTGGCGCGGCGCGATGCCGGCGTCGACGAAGGTCGGCGAGGTCGACAGGCTCAGCGTGGGCTGGGCGATGTAGCCGTCGGGCTTGGCGATGACGGCTTTCTTGAAGTCTTCGATCTCGGCCTGCGTGGCGGCCGGGCCGATGAGCATGCCGTAGCCGCCGGCGCCGTGCACCTCCTTGACGACCAGGTCCTTCATGTTGTCGAGCGTGTACTGCAGCTCGTCTTTGTTCCGGCACATGTAGGTCGGCACGTTCTTCAGGATCGGCTTCTCGCCGAGGTAGAACTCGATCATTTTCGGCACGTACGGGTAGATCGACTTGTCGTCGGCCACGCCGGTGCCCACGGCATTGCAGATGACGACGTTGCCCGCGCGGTAGGCGCGCATGAGGCCTGCCGTGCCGAGCGTGGAGGTCGGCCGGAACACGTCGGGGTCGAGAAAGTCGTCGTCAACGCGGCGGTAGATCACGTCGACCCGCAGCGGGCCGCGCGTGGTGCGCATGTAGACGAAGTCGTCCTTCACGAACAGGTCTTGCCCTTCGACCAGCTCCACGCCCATCTGCTGGGCCAGGAAGGCGTGCTCGAAGTAGGCGCTGTTGTACATGCCGGGCGTGAGCACCACCACCGTGGGCTCGGCCGTGGCCGGCGGCGCGCTGGCGCGCAGCGTTTCGAGCAGCAGGTCGGGGTAGTGGGCGACTGGCGCGATGCGGTTCTGGTTGAACAGCTCGGGGAAGAGCCGCATCATCATCTTGCGGTTTTCGAGCATGTAGCTCACGCCGCTGGGCACGCGCAGGTTGTCTTCGAGCACGTAGTACTCGCCGTTGCCCTGGGCATCGGGGGCGCGCACGATGTCGATGCCCGAGATGTTCGAGTAGACGTTGTGCGGCACGTTCACACCCATCATCTCGGGGCGGAACTGGGCGTTGTTCAGGATCTGCTCAGCCGGAATGATGCCGGCCTTGATGATGTCCTGGTCGTGGTACACGTCGTACAGGAAGCGGTTGAGCGCGGTGACACGCTGCACCAGCCCCTTTTCCATGCTCTCCCACTCGTGGGAGGGAATGATCCGGGGCAGCAGGTCGAACGGGATCAACCGCTCGGTGCCGGAGCCGTCCTCGTCCTTGGCGCCGTACACCGCGAAGGTGATGCCGACCCGGCGGAAAATCATTTCCGCCTCTTCACGCCGCGATCGCATCACCTCACCGGGTTGCTTCGCAAGCCATTGGTCGTAGCGTTTGTAGTGTTGCCGGATTGCAGCGCCCGCATAGGGGAGCTGCTCATACATCTCGTCGAATTTGTGCATGGAACGACCAATCTCCTTGAGCCATAGCTTAGCAAGTTCAAGGCCAGTAGAAGCCCTAGGTTTGAACGCGATGCGAGGGCATTTGGCGTTTCGGTCCTTCAGGGCATCCGGTGGCGCCAGTAGCGCAGATCATGCGCGCGTTCACACGTCACCTCGGCCGGCCGCGGGCTCGCCCAGTGCGCGGCGCCGCAGCGCGGGCTGTCGATCACCTGCACGCCGCGTTCGACGTAGCGCGCCACCACCTCGGGCGCCGGGTGGCCGAAGCGGCTGCGGTAGCCGGCCTGGACCAGCGCGATGCGCGGTTGGACCGCGTCAAGGAAGGCCTCGCTCGACGAAGTCTTGCTGCCATGGTGAGGCACCAGCAGCACGTCGGCCTGCAGCCCGGGCGTGCGCGCTACCAGCGCGGCCTCCTGCAGCCGTTCGATGTCGCCGGCCAACAACGCCGTGGCGCGGCCATTGCCGATGCGCAGCACGCACGACACGGCATTGGGCCGCGTGAAGCTGCGGTAGTCGCTTTCATAGGGAAACAGCACCTCGAAATCGACGCCGTCCCAGGTCCAGCGCTGGCCGGCCTCGCAGCGCCGCGCGGGGCGCAGTGCCTGCAGCGGATGTCCGGCCTCGATGGAACTCAGCAGCGCGGCCTGCGGCTGCGTGGCGAGCACGGCGGGCGCACCGCCCGTGTGGTCGATGTCGCGGTGGCTCAGCAGCAGCGTGTCGAGCCGTTCGCCGCGTGCGCGCAACAGCGGCACGAGCACGCGGTGGCCCGCATCGCTGTCGAGCCCGTAGCGGGGCCCGGTGTCGTACAGCAGGCTGTGCGTCGCGGTGCGCACGAGGACCGCATTGCCCTGCCCGATGTCGGCGGCGAGCAGGTCGAACTCGCCCACGGCGGGTCGCACCGGCTGCCACAGCAGCACCGGCAAGAGCAGCGGCAGGCCAAGCGCGCGCATCGACCACGGCAGGCGCATCGCCAGCAGCACGCCACCCGCCACGCCGCCCGCGGCCAGCCACGGCGGTGGCGCGGCCATCGACAGCGTGGCGAACGGCAAGCCCGCGAACGCTTGCAGCAACAGGGCGAACAGCTTCACGGCGCCGGCGGCCACGTCCCACAACGGCGGCACCGCCACGCCGAGCATCGCCAGCGGCGTGATCACCAGCGTCACCCACGGGATCGCGATCGCATTGGCCACCAACCCGACGGCCGACACCTGCTGGAACAGCAGCAGGCTCAGCGGCGCGAGCGCCAGCGTGATGGTCCATTGCTCGCGGAAGAAGCGACGCAGCCTCGTGAGCGCCCCCACCCTGCCCTCGCCCGGCACGGCCGTCGCCGAGGCGAACAGCACCGCCACCGCGACGAAGCTGAGCCAGAAACCGGCCTGCAACAGCGCCCACGGGTCGGCGGCCACCACGACCGCCGCCGTCAGCAACCAGACATGCGGCCACGGCCAGCGCCTGCCGGTGAGGCGCAGCAGCGCCACGGCCGCGAGCATCCAGACTGTGCGCTGCGAGGGCACGCCCCATCCGCTGAAGAGCGCATAGAGCGCGGCCAGCAGCAGCCCACCCGCGAGCGCGGCCTGCTGCGCGGGCAGCCACAGCATGAGCCGGCTGCTGCGCCGCCAGAGCGCGCCCACGACATGTGCCGCGAACCACGCGAACAAGGTGATGTGCAGGCCCGAGATCGACATCAGATGCGCCACACCGGTGGCGCGGAACACGTCCCAGTCGGCACGGTCGATGGCGCCCTGGTCGCCCGTGACCAGGGCGGCGATCACGCCGGCCTGCCGCCGGTCGTCCACGCGTGCGAAGACCGCATCGCGCACGGCCTCACGCGCTCGCTCGATGGGATGCAGCCACGTGGTGCCCAGGAGCTGCGGCGCGGGGTCACGAGCCCCAACGCGCACATGGCCCTGGGCATGCACGCCCTGCTCCCACGCCCACAGCTCGCTGTCGAAGCCGTGCGGATTGAGGTTGCCGTGCGGCGCGCGCAGGCGCACGGTCAGTTGCCAGCGCTGACCGGCGTGCACCTCGCCCACGGGGCGCGCCGTGGACGCGCGCCGTTCGACGGGCTGCTCCCACACACCGCTGTGTTCGCCGTACCAGGCAAGCGCGATGCGTGAGGGCACCACAGGCGGCACAGCGCCGCGCGAGGCCTCGGCCCATTGCGCCGTCTCCACATCGAAACGGAAGCGTGTTCCGATCTCGCTGTGCTGCGGCATCTGCGAGACCACGCCCGTGAGCCGCAGGTCGCGCCCTTCGAGCTGCGGGCTCAGCGCCCCATCCGCATAGGCCGTCGCGCGCCATCCGGCCAGCCCTGCACCGGCCATCGCGCCACAGGCCAGCGACAGCATCAGCACGATCAGCCGACTCCCACGCCATCGCCACAACAGCCATCCGCCGCCGAGCCCCACGAGCAGCAACGCGGCGTAAACGCCGGCCTCCCACAGCTGCGGCTGGCGCAGCTGCAAGGCCGCGCCGAGCAGCGTGCCGCCGAGCGCAACGAAGGCCCCCGACCCACCCGCCACCGCGCCGGACGCACGCCGCGACCGACCTTCAGACACCTCTGAAACCATGATGCAAACCCTCCCCCAACTCGCGCTCGATGGCGCGTTAATTGCTTGGCAACTGGGCTAGTATGCGTCTCACCAGAGACATCTTTTCGATGCAACCTCGCTGCACTGCACGCCCCTACGCATGTCCATTCACGCCGCACTCCACCACGTCACCCACTACACATACGACCGCCTGGTGCAGTTGGGCCCGCAAGTCGTGCGACTGCGCCCCGCGCCCCATTGCCGCAGCAATGTGATCTCGTATTCGCTGCGGGTCGAACCGGCCGAGCACTTCGTCAACTGGATGCAGGACCCGTTCGCCAACTACCAGGCGCGGCTCGTGTTCCCCGAAAAAACGCGCGAGTTCAAGGTCACGGTCGACCTCGTGGTCGAGATGGCGGTCTACAACCCCTTCGACTTCTTTCTCGAGCCGCAGGCCGAGAACTTCCCGTTCAAGTACACGGCCTCGCAGGCCGAAGAGCTGGCGCCCTACCTCGTGGCCGACCCGGTCACGCCGCTGCTGGAGGCCTACCTCGACAAGGTCGATCGCAAGGAGCAGCGCACCATCGACTTCCTGGTCGGCATCAACCAGCAGGTGCAGCAGGACGTCAACTACCTCATCCGCATGGAGCCCGGCGTGCAGACGCCGGAAGAAACGCTCACCAATGGCAGCGGCTCGTGCCGCGACTCGGGCTGGCTGCTGGTGCAGCTGCTGCGCCACATGGGCCTGGCCGCGCGCTTCGTCTCGGGCTACCTGATCCAGCTCACGCCCGACGTGAAGGCCCTCGATGGCCCGAGCGGCACCACAGTCGACTTCACCGACCTGCACGCCTGGTGCGAGGTGTTCCTGCCGGGCGCCGGCTGGATTGGCCTCGATGCCACGTCGGGCCTCATGGCCGGTGAAGGCCACATTCCGCTGGCCTGCACGCCCTCGCCGTCGAGCGCCGCGCCCATCGAGGGCGGCGTCGACGAATCCGAGGTCGAGTTCAGCCACGAGATGAAGGTCACGCGCATCTACGAATCGCCGCGCGTCACCAAGCCCTACACCGAAGAACAATGGGCCGAGGTGCTCGCGCTCGGCGACGCGGTCGATGCGCGCCTGAACGCCGGCGACGTGCGCCTCACGATGGGCGGCGAGCCGACCTACGTGGCCACCAGCGACCGCGACGCGCCCGAATGGAACACCGACGCGCTCGGCCCCACCAAGCGCGGCTACGCCACCGAGCTCGTGCACAAGCTGCGCGCCGAGTACGGCCAGGGCGGCTTCCTGCATTTCGGCCAGGGCAAGTGGTACCCGGGCGAGCAGCTGCCGCGCTGGGCACTGTCGATCTTCTGGCGCGCCGACGGCCAGACGCTGTGGCACGACCCCGAGCTGTTCGCCGACGAGCGCGTGCCCACGCACTACACGAGCGAAGACGCACGCCGTTTCACCACCGTGCTGGCGCACAAGCTGGGCCTCACCGAGCGCTACATGCAGCCCGGCTACGAAGACACCTACTACTACCTCTGGCGCGAACGCCGCCTGCCGGTGAACGTCGACCCCTTCGACTCCAAGCTCGACGACGAACTCGAACGCGTGCGCCTGCGCCGCGTGTTCACGCAGAAGCTCGACGCAGTCATCGGCTACATGCTGCCCATCGAACCCGGCAACGCGAACAGCGACACGCCCGCGCTCGCCGGCCCCGGCTGGAAGACCGGCCCCTGGTTCCTGCGCGACGACCGCCTGTTCCTGATCCCGGGCGATTCGCCCATGGGCTACCGCCTGCCGCTCGACTCGCAGCCGTGGGCCAGCAAGGGCGACTACCCCTACCTCATCGAGCGCGACCCGACCGCGCCGCGCGGCGCGTTGCCGAGTGCCTCCGACTACCGCGCGCGCTATGCCACCGCCACCACGGCAGCCGGCGCCGAGCTGGGCGACGTGCCCTACACCTTCGGCACGCCGCCCGTGGTGGCCGCGTCGCTGCGCATGCAGAGCCCCGGCGATGCGGCGAAGGGCGATGCGGCACATGGCGATGCAGCAGCAGCAACGGCCGCTGATGCCGCGAGTGCCTCCGCCACACCCGCCACGCGCCAACCGTTGCGCGGCGAATCCGCCCACTGGGTCACGCGCACCGCACTGTGCGTCGAGGTGCGCGACCCGCGCCGAGCCAACGGCCCCGCGGCCGAGAAGAAGGGCAGCGCCTCGGGCGTGCTCTACGTCTTCATGCCGCCGCTCGCGCGCCTGGAGGACTACCTCGACCTCGTCGCCGCCATCGAAGCCACCGCGAAACAGCTCGGCGTGCGCATCGTGATGGAAGGCTACCCGCCGCCGCGCGATCCGCGCCTGAAGATGCTGGCCGTGACGCCCGACCCGGGCGTGATCGAAGTCAACATCCACCCGGCCCACAACTGGAAGGAACTCGTCGACCACACCGAGTTTCTCTACAACGCCGCGTTCGAAACGCGCCTGTCGGCCGAGAAGTTCATGACCGACGGCCGCCACACCGGCACCGGCGGCGGCAACCACTTCGTGATGGGCGGCGCCACGCCCGCCGACAGCCCGTTCCTGCGCCGGCCCGAGCTGCTGGCCAGCCTGCTGCTGTACTGGCACAACCACCCGTCGCTGAGCTACCTGTTCTCGGGCATGTTCATCGGCCCGACCAGCCAGGCGCCGCGCGTCGACGAAGCACGCAACGACCAGGTCTACGAACTCGAAATTGCGCTGAAAGAAATCGCCAAGAACCGCGAGATCTATGGCCAGAACATGCCTGCGTGGCTGGTCGACCGCACGCTGCGCAACATCCTGATCGACGTGTCGGGCAACACGCACCGCAGCGAGTTCTGCATCGACAAGCTCTACTCGCCCGACTCCAGCACCGGCCGCCTCGGCCTGCTTGAACTGCGCGCGTTTGAAATGCCGCCGCATGCCCGCATGAGCATCGCGCAGCAGCTGCTGATTCGCGCCCTCGTCGCGCGCTTCTGGGACGCGCCCTACCAGGCGCCCGTCACCCGCTGGGGCACCGAGCTGCACGACCGCTTCCTGCTGCCGACCTTCGTCAAGATGGACTTCGACGACGTCATCAGCGAGATGCGCCAGGCCGGCTTTGCCTTCGATGCCGACTGGTTCGCCCCGCACTTCGAGTTCCGCTTCCCGCTCGTGGGCCAGATGCAGTCGATGGGCGTGGAGCTGTCGCTGCGCAACGCGCTCGAACCGTGGCACGTGATGGGCGAGGAAGGCTCGGCCGGCGGCACGGTGCGCTATGTCGATTCGTCGCTGGAGCGCATCGAGGTGCGCGTGACCGGCCTGAACGAAAGCCGCCACGTCGTCACCGTCAACGGCAAGGTGCTGCCGCTGCAGCCCACCGGCGTCACCGGCGAGTTCGTGGCCGGTGTGCGCTACAAGGCGTGGAACCCGCCCTCGGCGCTGCACCCGAGCATCCCGGCCCACGCACCGCTGACCTTCGACCTCGTCGACACCTGGATGAAGCGCTCGCTGGGCGGCTGCCAGTACTTCGTCGCCCACCCGGGCGGGCTCAACTACGACACCTTCCCGGTCAACGCCTACGAGGCCGAAAGCCGCCGCCACTCGCGCTTCACCCGCATGGGCCACACGCCAGGCCTGCTGCGCACGCCACCGGCCACCATCGACCTGCCGGGCAGCCGGGAGTTTCCGTTCACGCTGGACCTGCGGCGCTGATTGAAGATTGAAGTGGACTCTGTTCGCACGCAGCACTTATTTCTGCTGCGCGCGTTCGGGGTCTTCTTCTCTTCAGCGACAACACGCCTTGCCCGGTGAGCACCTAAGGTGCTGTGCGTCGACTACTGCGGCCGTTGTTTGACGTCACAGTTTGTGACCTCAAAGCTGCCCACTCCCTGGACGCGAGCTATGCCTGAAATCGGCCAGAAACCGCTCGGCCTTTCGCTGGACCGCTTCGCGCGCCCAAGCCCCGGTGACGGTGATGTGACAATCCCCCCCCTGTGGAACCCCTGAACGAATCCCTGTTCGACGCCCAGGCCCCGGAGCATCCGGCGGCGCTGGCGTCTTCGCTCGCGCCGGCGGCGCTGCCTGGGCATTTCGATGAATTGCGCGGGCAGGCGACGCCTGCGACGCCCTCGCGACCGGTGTCGGGCGCGGCCCCGGCGCCCGCCGCGGCACCGCTGCTGTACGACGCCGCTGGCGAGCGACCGGCTCCATCGCAATCGCAATCCCAGTCACAGTCCCCCTCGTCCTCCCAATCCCAGTCGCAGGGACCGGAACCCTCCTCTTCCAGCGACCAGCCCCCCCTCACCCCCGCCTGGAACGCCTTCTTCGAACAGCTCGGCCCCGGCGGCTTCAACGACCTGCCGCGGCGTGCGGTCAGCCTCGAGCGGCAGATCCGCGACAACGGCGTCACCTACAACGTGTACGCCGACGCCAATGGGCCGCAGCGGCCGTGGTCGCTCGACCTGTTCCCGCTGATCGTCTCGCCCGAGAGCTGGGCGCAGATCGAAGACGGCGTGCAGCAGCGCGTGCGCGTGCTCGACCGCGTGATGGCCGATGCCTACGGCCCACAGCAACTGCTGGCAGAGGGCCTGCTGCCGCCGGCGCTGGTGCGCGGCCATCCGGGCTATCTGCGCGCGCTGCACGGCGTGAAGCCGGCGGGCGACACCTGGCTGCACATCGCCGCCTTCGACCTCGCACGCGGCCCCGACGGCAACTGGTGGGTGGTCTCGCAGCGCACGCAGGCGCCTTCGGGCCTGGGCTACCTGCTGGAGAACCGCCTCGCCATCGCGCGGCAGTTCCCGCAGGCCTTCGAGGCGCTGCAGGTGCAGCGGCTGGCCGCCACCTACAGCGCCATGATGGAAGGCCTGCAGCGCATGTGCCCCTCGGGCTCGCCGCCGCACATCGCGCTGCTCACGCCCGGCCCGTACAACGAGACCTACTTCGAGCACGCCTACCTGGCGCGCTACCTCGGCCTGACGCTGGTCGAGGGCAGCGACCTCACGGTGCGCGACCAGCGCGTGTACCTGAAAACGCTGCAGGGCCTGCGCCCGGTGCATGGCCTCATCAAGCGGCTCGACGACCAGTTCCTCGACCCGCTGGAGCTGCGCCCCGACTCCACGCTCGGCGTGCCGGGCCTGCTGCAGGCGATCCGCGCGGGCAACCTGCTGGTGGCCAACATGCCGGGCTCGGCCTTTCTTGAGTCGCCCGCGCTGCTCGGCTTTTTGCCGGGACTGGCGCTGCGGCTCATCGGCGAGAAGCTCAAGCTGCCGGCGCTGCCGACCTGGTGGTGCGGCGAACGCGCCTCGCTCGAAGCCGTGCTGCCGCAGCTGGGCGAGAGCGCCATCAAGCCGACCTACCCCGGTTTCGAGGGACGCGCCAGCTTCGACGCGGTGCTCGGCAGCCAGCTCGGCCGCCGCGAACTCGACGAATGGGCCGGGCGCATCGTGCGCGAGGGCGACGTCCACACGGTGCAGGGCTACCTGCCGCTGTCGCAGATGCCGACCTGGGCCAGCGACCTCGGCCCCGGCCACATCGCACCGCGCGCGCTGATGCTGCGCGTGTTCGCAGTGAGCGACGGTCCGCAGTCGTGGCGCGTGCTGCCCGGCGGGCTCGCGCGCCTCGCAGGCCCCGATGCGCAGATCGCTTCGATGCAACGCGGCGGCAGCAGTGCCGACGTCTGGGTGCAGACGCACGGCGAGGTCGACCGCACCACGCTGCTGCAACCGCACGCCACGCCGGCTTCGCTCGCGCGGCACCGCGCGCCGGTCACCAGCCGCGCGGCCGAGAACATGTTCTGGCTCGGCCGCTACACCGAGCGCGCCGAGAACGCGGTGCGGCTGGCGCGGCTCACGCTCAACCTGCTGGGCAGCGAAGACCAGTCGTCGCGCCCGCTGCTCGAATGGCTGCACCGCATGGCGGTGCGCAATTCGCTGGTGCCGGCCGAGGCGCCGGGCAGCGCGCCATCACAAGACACCACGCGGGCGACGCATTCGCGCCGCGTGTTCGAACGCGCACTCATCGCCGAGCTGGGCGACGTCGACGACGGCGGCAGCGTGGGCTACAGCCTGCGCAGCATCCGGCAGGCCGCGGCGGCCGTGCGCGAACGGCTGTCGCAGGACAACTGGAACCAGATCGTGCGCGCCGAAAGCGACTTTCTGCGGCGCGCGGCCGAGCAGGCCGGCGAAGGCAGCTTTGCGGCCGGCGCCGCCTTGCGCGCGCTCGAATCCGCCAGCACCGCATTGGCCGCCATGACCGGCGCGCAGACCGACCGCATGACGCGCGACGACGCGTGGCGGCTGCTGTCGATCGGCCGCCACATCGAACGGCTGGCTTTCTTGTCGAGCGCGCTCGAGGCCGGCTTTGCCAACGGCGCCGTGCACGAGGTGAGCGGCTTCGAGGCCATGGTGGCGCTGTTCGACAGCACCATCACCTTCCATGCGCGCTACCAGCAGCGCCGCGACGTCGCCACGCTGGTCGACCTGCTGGTGCTCGATGCCGAGAACCCGCGCTCGCTGGCCTGGGTCACGCAGACGCTGCGCGGGCGCATCGCGCGGCTCGCAGGCAGCGCGCCGGGCAAGCTCACGGCCCTGTCGTACGAGCTGCCCGACCCCGCCACCTGGACGCTCGAACACCTGTGCGCAGCCGGCCCCGGCGCCGACTACCCCGCGCTGGTGCAGCTGCTCGCCACCTGCGAGACGGCGGCGTACCACGTGTCGGACGCCATCGGCACGCGCTACTTCACGCTCACGTCGGAATCGCTGCGTTCCGTCGGGGCCTGATTCCGCAGACACACACATACAACGATATTTCGAAGGAGGCATTTCCATGCCAGGCATCGCCCTCAACCGCCGTCTCACACTGACCGCCGCCAGCCTGCTGGTCGGCCTCGCGCTCGCCGGCTGCGGCAAGCAGGAATCCACCGCGCCCGCGGCCGCATCGGCACCACCGCCCGCTGCCGCGCCGCGCGTGCTGGTCGTCGGCACCGACGCGGCCTACACACCCTTCGAATCGCAGAATGAAAAGGGCGAGGTCGTGGGCTTCGACATCGACGTGGTGAAGGCCGTTGCGCAGAAGGCCGGCATCGAGGTGAAGTTCGTCAACACGCCGTGGGAAGGCATCTTCAACACGCTCGACCTGGGCGACCGCGACCTGCTGGTGTCGGCCATCACGATCACGCCCGAGCGCCGCCAGACGATGGACTTCTCGCAGCCCTACTTCGAGGCCCGCCAGCTCATCGCCGTGAAGAGCGATTCGACGGTCACGAAGTTCGACGACATCAAGAAGCTCAAGGTCGGCGTGCAGAACGGCACCACCGGCGACGAGGTGGTGGGCAAGCTGCTCGGCAAGTCGAGCACCGACATCAAGCGCTTCGAGTCCACGCCGCTGGCGCTCAAGGAACTCGAAGCCGGCGGCGTGCAGGCCGTGGTGGCCGACAACGGCGTGGTGGCGCACTACCTGGCCAACAACCCGGGCGGCGGTTTCAAGACCGTGAGCGACGCCGGCTTCTCGGCCGAGCAGTACGGCATCGCCGTGAAGAAGGGCAACGCCGAGCTGCTCGCGAAAATCGACAAGGGCCTGGCCGACATCAAGGCCGACGGCACCTACGCCAAGATCTACGCCGCGCACTTCGGCGCCGAATCCAAGTAAGCAACAGGCCCGCGCGATGCTGCTGCACGTCACCCACGAAACGCGCTACGCGTACGCGCCGGCGGTCGAGACGGCGCAGCACCTGGCGCACCTGCGCCCGCTGGCCACCGCGTCGCAGGAGCTCGTGAGCCACCAGCTCACGATCGACCCCGCGCCCGCGCAGCACACCGAAGTGCCCGACCTGTACGGCAACACGCGCGCCTTCTTCGCGCTCGAAGCCACGCACGACCACCTCATCGTCACGGCCGAGAGCGTGGTGAAAACGTCGGAGCCCGTGCTCTCGCCTGCCGTGGCGCGCGAGCTGCCCTGGGAGACCGTGCGCGAGCGCTTCCGCTTTCGCAAGGACGCGCCGTTCGACCCCGCCTCGGAGTTCGTGTTTCCCTCGCCGTACGTGCCGCGCCATGACGACTTCGTCGCCTACGCGCGCGCCAGCTTCGTGCCCGAGCGTCCCACCTTCGACGTGGCGATGGACCTCACCGAGCGCATGTACCGCGACTTCGCCTACGACGCCGACAGCACCGAGATCAACACCCCCGCCGTCGAAGCGTTGGCGCAGCGCAAGGGCGTGTGCCAGGACTTTGCCCACATCCTCATCGCGTGCTTTCGCGCCATGGGCCTGCCGGCACGCTACGTGAGCGGCTACCTGCTCACGCAGCCCCCGCCGGGCCAGCCGCGCCTGGTGGGCGCCGACGCCTCGCATGCGTGGGTGTCGGTGTATTTGCCTGGCGAGGGCGAAGGCCCCGAGAGCGCAGGCGGTTGGGCCGACTTCGACCCCACCAACGGCCGCCAGCCCGGCGAGGACTACGTCACGCTCGCCATCGGACGCGACTACTCCGACGTCTCGCCGATGCGCGGCGTACTGCATGGCGGCGCACGCCACACGCTGCATGTCGGCGTGACCGTGCAACCCGTGGGGGAAGTGGTCGCGTTGCCGCAGTCGCCGGCGCAAACACAGACACAATCACACCTGTCACCGTTATCCCCAGATCAGGAGTCTTCATGAGCGTTTACGACAAGCTTTCCAGCCTCGGTATCACCCTGCCCCCGGTCGCCGTGCCCGCGGCCGCCTACCTGCCCTTCGTGCAGACCGGCAACCTCGTGTTCCTGTCGGGCCACATCGCCAAGAAGGACGGCAAGCCGTGGGTGGGCCAGCTCGGCGCCAACATCACCACCGAAGAAGGCAAGCTGGCCGCACGCGCCATCGCCATCGACCTGCTCGGCACGCTGCACGCCGCCGTGGGCGACCTCAACAAGATCAAGCGCATCGTCAAGCTGATGAGCCTCGTGAACTCGGTCGGTACCTTCACCGAGCAGCACCTGGTGACCAACGGCGCGAGCGAGTTCTTCGCCGAAGTGTTCGGCGCCGAAAAGGGCGCGCATGCACGCAGCGCCTTCGGCGTGGCACAGGTCCCGATGGGCGCCTGCGTCGAGATCGACCTGATCGCCGAGATCAGCTGATCTTCTTTGGGGCGGCTCAGCCTCAATGAATGAGCCGCCCTCCGTTGCCGATCATCGAGAGCGTCACTGGATGCGGACGCACCCCAGGGTCGTCGCCTCCCGACACCGGAATCCCCTCGATCTCACGCCGCAGCATCAGCTTCATGGCGTCCTGCATCGAGCGACGTGGTGAAGCGGCCAGCGCCGTGCGCGCCGCCTCCACCGTCACCATCGCCACCACATACCCTTCCAGCGAAAAGTAGCTGAACTCGTCGCGGCCCATGTGGCTGCGCATGTCCTGCTGGTAGCGCTGCACCAGCGGCGACGTTGCCAGGCGCGGGTTGGGCATGACCTGCGAGATCACGGTGCCGCGCGCCGCCGGGCCCACGCTTTTGGCGAGCGCTTCGCCGTTGACGATCGAGAGCATGTACGGCGTCGGCCGTGCGATGCCAGCCTCCGCCGCCAACCTCGACAACAGCTTCACCCCGCACGGCGTCACGCACAGCGCGAACAGCGCATCGGGCTTCGCCGCACGCACGCTCGCGGCCAACGCAGCACCGTCCATCTGCGCCAGCGCCACGCCCTGCTGCCCCACGAGTTCGATGCCTGCGCCGCGCAGCGCGATCTCGAGCGCAGCAAACGCATCGCGCCCCAGCCCGTCGTCCTGCCAGACCGCGAACGCGCGCCGCTGCCGCACCGACACCGCCTGCGCGACGAGCTGACGCACTTCGTCCGCATAGCTCGCGCGCAGGTGATAGATGAGCGAGCGCTGCGCGCCGTGCAGCGCCGAGGCGCCGGTCATCGCGCCGATCAGCGGCGTGCCCGCCTCGCGCATCGTCGGATAGGCCGCGTCGATGTGCGAGGTGCCGGCCGACAGGCCCAGCGCATCGACCTTGTCCTGCACCACCAGCTGCCGGATGTTCTGCGTGTGGCGCTCCACCGAGTAGCCGTCGTCCAGCGCGCGCCACACCAGCTTGTGGCGCCCGAGCAGGCCGTCGCGCTGCGCGCGCGCGAGGTAGGCGTCGATGCCGTCCTTCACGTTGCGCCCGGCCTCGCCGAGCGGCCCGCTCAGCGGCAGCGACTGCCCCACCACGATCTCGTCGGCGCGGCCCGGCAGGCCGAGGAAGAGAAGACCCAGAAGCGCAAGCCAGCGGTAGACCATCGTCGTGTCGTCCTTGCCAGCGTCGCCGGCCATGGGGCAGCCTGAAGCAGGCGGGCCCCGATCTTGGCGGCGCACCGCACGCCGCGGCCATCGGACATTTCCGGCCGACGCTACGGGGAACCGTGCTGCTCGCAAACCCTCGGGCGCGGGGTGCGTGGCGCGGCCCGCGTCCTATCATGCAGCGCGCCACCGCCCACCCCATGATCGATCCCGCACCCGAGCGCCTGCCGGACATTCCCTTCGACACCATCGTGGAACAGATGGTCGCGGGCATCTACGTGATCCAGGACGATCGCTTCGTGTACTGCAACGCGACCTGGGCCGGCATCGCCGGCTACACGGCCGAAGAAGCGACCGGCATGTCGCTCGCGCAGATCGTGCCGCCCGACTTCCTCGAGGTCGTGCGCTCGCGCATCAGCGCCCGGCTGGCGGGGCTGCCGCCGAGCATGCACTTCATCACGCGCGGCCTGCACCGCGACGGCCGCGTGCGCTTTGTCGAAGTGCACGGCTCGCGCATCACCTACCGTGGCCGCCCGGCCGTGATGGGCGTGGGCGTCGACGTGACCGAGCGCGTGCGCCACGAGGAAGAACGCCAGCGCTCGCGCGAGCAGCTGCAGGCGCTGGCCGCCTACACCGCCAACAAGCTCGAAGAGCAACGGCTGGCGCTGTCGCGCGACGTGCACGACGTGCTCGGCGGCATGCTGACCTCGATCAAGATGGACGCCACGCGCATCCAGCGCCGCGCCGACAACCCCGAGGTGCAGGCGCTCACGCAGGGCCTCATCGCGCTCACGCAGCAGACCATCGACACGGTGAAGCAGATCTCCGAAGCGCTGCGCCCCAGCGCGCTCGACCACCTCGACCTGTCGGTGGCGCTCGCGAACGAGCTGCAGGCCTTCACGCGGCGCTCGGGCGTGCCGCATTCGCTGGACGCCGACGCGCCCGCGCTGCGCCTCGCGCCCAAGCACGCGACCGCGGTCTACCGCATCTTCCAGGAAGGCCTGACGAACGTCTCGCGCCATTCGCAGGCGCAGCACGTCGATGTGCGCTTGCGCGTGGAAGGTGAGCGCCTGCGGCTCACGCTGCACGACGACGGCTGCGGCTTCGACGTCGACGCGCCCGAGGGCAGCGCGCTCGGCCTGTTGAGCATGCGCGAGCGCGCACGCGAGATCGGCGGCGAGCTGCACATCCGCTCGGCGCCCGGCGCGGGCACGCGGCTCGCGCTGAGCGTGCCGCTGCACCAGGAGAGCAGCGCCGCATGATCGACATCCTGATGGTCGACGACCACACGATCTTCCGCTCGGGCCTGCAGCGCCTGCTGCTCGACGAGACCGACCTGCGCACCACGGCCGAGGCCGGCAACGGCGCCGAGGCGCTCGAGCTCGTGCGCCAGCGCCGCTTCGACGTGGTGCTGCTCGACATCAACATGGAAGGCCGCAACGGCCTGGAGGTGCTGGCCTCGATGCGCGCCGCGCAGCCCGCGCTGCCGGTGCTCATGCTGTCGATGTACGCCGAGGAACAGTACGCGCTGGTCGCCATCCAGGCCGGCGCGCGCGGCTACATCGCGAAAGATGCGGAGCCCGCCGAGCTGGTGCGCGCGATCCGCTGCGTGGCGGCCGGTGGTCAGTACCTCAGCGCGCGCGCCGCCTCGCAGGTCAGCGGCCAGCTCGAAGGCCGCGACGACCGCCCCGCGCACCAGCGGCTCACGGTGCGCGAACACCAGATCATGCTCATGATGCTCAAGGGCATCTCGCTCACCGCCATCGGCGACGAGATGCTCATCAGCGTGAAGACCGTGAGCACGCACCGCAGCAACATCCTCGACAAGCTGGGCGTGGCCAGCACGGCGGAGCTGGTGCTCTATGCAGTGCGCCACGGGATCATTCAGTAGATCGATCGCTTCAGGAACTCAGCGTGTGCCGTTGCGCAGCGGATCGACGGAGTCGGGCAGCGCATTGAAGTCGATCTGCTGGAACAGAAACTCGCGCTGCTGCGGCGACAGCAGCGAGTAACGCGGCCAGAAGAACAGGTAGTCGTCGGCCGACATGCGCGGCTGGTTGTCGAAGACCATCCGCTTGCTGCACAGCAGGCACACGAAGTTGGTCCAGTTGTTCCAGGTCGTCTGGCCGTCGAACATGCGGCTCGGTGCGCCGTAGCGGGCAAAGCTCGCCGTGTGGCCGATGAACTTGTCCGACAGCGCCTTGCGGCTGCTGGCGTTCGCGGGGCTCCAGGCAAAGCGCATGAAGTTCGGCTCGTCGGTCACGAAGTTGCCGAACAGCGCCGCCACGTCGATGCCATGGAACGCGCCGAAGGTGTCCTTCCAGGGCTGCGGCGTGTCGTCCCAGTTGTAGTTGTAGCGGTAGATGTCGCCGTTCTGCAGGCGCAGCACGCGGATCACGTTGTCGATCACGTTGTCCAGCGCGTAGCTGATCACTTCATGGGTCTGCGTGTAGATCGGCTGGAACTCAGGCTTGATCAGCTGATTGAAGGTGACCGTGCCGGGCGCCGCGTAGTTGGCGAGGTTCCAGAACTCCTGCTGCGACGGCTGGCCCATGCCGAACAGGAAGGCGAAGTAGGAGCCCTCGTCGTGCGTGGAGCCGATCATCAGCGGCATCTTGTTGTAGTTGCCCGCGAGCAGGCCGGGCAGCCCGCTCGCGCGGATCACGGTGCCGTCGGTGAAGTGGCCCGGCACCACGGGGCTGGGCGTGAACTTCATGATCTGCGCCGCGCTCGCACTGCGCAGCAAGGCGGCGATGTCGGCCTGGCTCATGGTCAGGCGCTGCGCCGCGGCCTGCAGCGCGGTCGAGGCGCGGCCGGTGTCGACCAGCAGGCTGTCGATGAGCGAGTCGGCCGCCAGCGTGCCCACCACCGGCGGGTAGGCGTTGGGCACGCCCGACATGCACACCGCGCGATGGAACTTGCCGTCGGCCAGCGGCGACTGCAGCAGGCCCCAGGTGTTGATGCAGCCGGCCGACTGGCCCGCCACCGTCACCAGCCCCGGGTTGCCACCGAAGGCGCGGGCGTTGGCCTTCACCCAGTCGAGCGCACGCACGAGATCGAGCGTGGTGAAGTTGCCCGAATCGTCCAGCGCGTTGCCGGTCTTCATCGCCGGGTGGTTCAGCCAGCCCAGCATGCCCATGCGGTACTGCACCGTGACCACCACCATGTTGGCCTTCTGTGCCAGGTAGGCCCCGTCGTAGGCCGGCTCGCGCGCCGAGCCCTTCGTGTTGCTGCCGCCGTGGATCCAGAAGAACACCGGCAGGTTCTCGGCGCTGGAGTTCGGGCGCCACACGTTCAGGTACAGGCAGTCTTCGGTGCCCACGGGCTGGCCGAAGGTGGCCGGATCGGGCTCGCCGAAGGGGTTGCCGACCTGCGCGCACATGCCGGCCAGCGTGGTCGCGGCGCGCGCGCCGGTCCACGGCTGCGGCGGCTGCGGAGCGCGCCAGCGCAGGCTGCCGACCGGCGGCTGCGCGAACGGAATGCCCAGGAAGGCGTGCGTGTTGTTGGCGGCAACCTTGCCGTAGATCTGGCCGGCGTCGAGCGCGCGCGTGAGGCTCTGGTTGTAGGCGGCCAGCGCGGGCGCCGCGAGCACGGCGAGCGTCCACAGGACCGTGGTGCGAAGCAGCAGGCGGATGAGGCCTGCGAAAGAAGGGCAGCGATGCATGGCGGTTGTCTCCTCGAGGTGGATGCGGCAGGCTCTGACGGCCAGGGTCATGCATCGATTCTCGTGAGCACCCTGCCCCGCCGCCTCGGTGTCATCGGAGGGCCGCAGCAAGAATCCGCCGATTGACATCCGGGCCGCAAAGGGCCATGCAAGGCCGGTCATCCGTTCGGCATACTCGACGGCGTCCCTTCGTTGCCTTGCCCCATCGCCATGCATTCACACGACGCGCCTCCCGCCCCCGACAACGCCCTGCGCGCACTGGAAGAAAAGCTCGGCACCGCCCTGCCCCCGGCCCTGCGCGGCTGCTATGCCACCGCCAACGGCGGCCGCTTCGGCGATCCGCAGCGGCGCGATGCCGAGTGGCAGCTGCACCCGGTGCGCGACAGCAGCGACCGCAAGCAGCTCAAGCGCACGGCGGAAGACGTTCTGCACTTCACGCAGATCGCGCTGCGGAACACGAGCTTTCCGCGCCACGGCCTCAGCATCGCGCACCACTACACGATGAGCCGCCAGCTGCTGGTGTTGCGCGACGAAGCCACTGGCGCCCTCGGCGACGAGATCTTCCTGTTCGAGGCCCACACCGCCCGATGGTCTGCGCCCTACGCGAGCGACCTGCGTGCGGCCATGGCGCAGCAGCGAATCCCCGAAGCCGTGCAGCCCGACCCGTCGCGCGCGCTGCCGGTCTTCCGCTACTACGCAGACCCCTTCGCATCCGGCGTGATGCGCGCGGCAAGCGACACCTGCGAATGCTGCGACCAGGCGACCGGCTACATCTACGACGGCAGCTTCTACGCCGTGGGCGATGCCTCGCAGTTCTGCCCCTGGTGCATCGCCGACGGCTCGGCCGCGGCGAAGTTCGATGGCGAATTCAACGATGCCGCCTCCGTCGGCATGGGCGAGGTCGCGCTGCCGCCGGCGGTGGTGGACGAGGTGTCCCGGCGCACGCCCAGCTTCTTCAGCTACCAGCAGGAGCAGTGGTGGGCGCACTGCAACGACGCGGGGTGCTTTCTCGGCGAGATCGAGCATGTCGACCGCGCGCTGCTGGCCTCCGAGTCGGCGCGCGCGTTCAAGCAGGACATGCAGGCACACGAACAGCTGCCGACCGAGGCCGAGTGGCAGTGGCTGCTTGCCACGCCCTCGCGCGATCGCCACGCCGCCGTTTACGTGTTCCGCTGCCTGCACTGCGGCACGCTGGGCGGCTACAGCGATTGCAGCTGAGCCGCCGGGTTCGCAGCAGCGGCTGTTGCTGTTGCTACTTGCGCTTCCAGCTCGCCACGGTGATGAACACGCCGGTCTCCTTCGCGTCGCGCAGGCGCACGCTGTAGCGGCCCGCGCCGTCGGTGCCGTTGAAGACGACCTCGCGGCCCTCTTCGTCCAGCGTGGCGCCCTTGGTGAGTTCGCGGTAGGTGTCGACCAGCTTGGCGATCGGCTCGTAGCTGCGCAGCGTGACCTCGGCATCGGGCAGCTGCGCTTCGGGGCGTTGCGAGCGCTCGTAGGCCGTGCGCATCGGCAGGCCAGCCAGGCCCTTGGGCAGCACGATCTTGCCGGCGCTGGCCGAGCTGTTCACCTCGGCCGTCTGCACGAGCATCGGATGCAGCGACGCGGGGAAGCCCGGCGGCAACTGCGCGACGCGCCAGCCCGGCACATTGGGCTGGCCGGTGATGTATTCGACGCTCGCGATCTTCTGCGCGGCGGCCACGTCCGCCGGATCGTCGCTCTCGGCCATGGCCGCGAGGTACGAAGGCAGCTGCTTGCTCCAGGCCACCAGCGGCGCGGCGTCGGCCTGGCTGGCACCTGCGTGCTGAAAGACCGACAGCACGGTCTGCGGCAAGGGGTTGCACACCTTGGGGTCGTCGCGCTTCGCGGCCGCGCGGCAGTGGCCGTTGACCAGCCCCACCGCCTGCACGCGGCCGTCGGCATCGATCAGCATCGCCGCGCGCTCTTCGCCGTGACCACCGCCGCTGACGGACGCAATGACCTGGCGGCCGTCGGGCCACACGGTGCGCGTGACGTCGAACTTCGAGCGCATGCCTTCGAGCAGCTGCTGCGCGATCAGCGTGTCGGGCTCGGTGTAGCTGCCGCGCGCGTAGCCGACCAAGCCGATCACGGCGCTGCGGATGCGCGTCTGCTCGCTCAGGCGCAGTGAGGGCGGGGGCAGCTCCGTCGTGACCGGCGCGGCGGCGTCTTGTGCGTGGGCGGTGAGCGCGCAGGCGAACACCAGCGACGCAAGCGTCGACTGAATCAAGGTCTTCTTCATTCGGAAATTTCCACTTCGATGTTCGTGATCGCGGGCATGTCGCGCGGGATCGTCGTGCTGACGGAGAAGCTCAGGCCGTTGCGGCTGCCGGCGATGAAGCCGTTGCTGGACTCGATGTCCTTCAGCGGCGGCGACAGCTGCTTGTAGAACGCCAGCACCTGCTCCGGCGTATCGACGGTCTGCAGGCGCAGCACGCGCTTGGCCTTGGCGTCGCTCAGCGCGTCTTGCGCGGTGCCGTAGATCAGCGCCTTGGGGTACAACGGCACCTGCGCGGAGAAGGCCTTGTTGGGCCGCACGATGGGCCGTGCCGTGGTGCGCGCGGCGTCCATCGTGACGTACTCGGTGGTGGCGATCTTCTCGCCCACGCCCTCGCCGCCCTGCATGCGGTCGGGAACCTGCTGGCTCCACGCGACCAGCGGTTGCGCCTTGGTGCGGTCGAAGCCGGGGCGCAGGAAGATCGAGAGCACGGCGTGCTGATCGTCGAGACAGCCGCTCGACGACGAATCCTTGCCGCAGCTGCGATGCACCAGCGCGGCAGCCAGCACGTCGCCGCTGCGGTCGTCGACCAGCACGGCCGCGCGCTCGCCGCCGTCGTAAGGCCGGCGGTACGACGAAAGCAGTCGTTGGCCGTCAGGCAGCGCCTGCTGCTTGCGGTCGGGGCGCGAGGCCAGGCCGGAGATCAGCTGCTCGGCCAGCAGGCCTTCGGGCCAGTAGTACGAGCCCGAAGCCATGCCGGCGAAGCGCGTCACGGCAAGGTCGAGTGCGGGGGCCTGGGATGTTTCCTTCACGCGCTCGTGGTTCGGTACGAGGACGAGTTGGGGTGTCGCATTCTGTTGTGCGACAGCGCCGAAGGAAGAGAGAAGAACGAAAGCGAGGAAAGCGGAACGCGGTCGAAAGTGAGGCATGAAAAAAGAAAACGAACGATGCGGCTTGCCCGATGTTTGCGAGCAAGTGTGTCGTTTGATTCTAGAAGGCGTTCATTGCCACAACGCCTCGCACCTCATCGACGCGAGCGCGAAAAGATCACGTCACGGCGTGACCGCGAGCTTCGAACACAGCAGCCGCATCGCGGCGCCGATCGGTGCGATCACCGGCACTTCGAAGCGCGGTGTCAACGCGAGTGCGGCCTGCCCGAGTGGACCGCCACCGATGATCACGGCCTGCGCGCCGTCGTCGTCGATGCAGCGTTGCACGGCCTGCGCCAACGCCTCTTCGAGCGCGTGCGCATCGGCCGCGAGCGCAAGCGGATCGCCCTGCGTCAGGCGGATGCCGCTGTACTGCGCGCGCAGTCCGAGCGCCGCGGCACGCGCCTCGATCGGCACCACGAGATCGGGCGTAACGGTGGCAATGCCGAAGCGCCGGCCGCCCTCGCCCGCCGCGAGCATCGAGGCTTCGGCAATGCCGACCACGGGCACGCCGGCTTCGCGCCGCAGCAGCTCCACACCGGGGTCGCCGAAGGCGCTGACGATCACGCCGTCCCAGCCCTCGCCCGCTGCCGCGCGCCATACCTTCAGCACCTCGAACGCGGCCGCGTTCAGCTCGTCTTCGTTGACGATCATCGGCGGGCCCTGCATCGCCGTGCGGCCGGTCACGCGGCAACCGGCGGGGGCTTCTGCGGACGCGATGCCGACCATCATGTCGGTGGTCGCAACGGATGCGTTGGGGTTGATGAGCAGGATGTCGGGCATGCGGAAAGGCGCTTTCTTTTGGCTTGGGAGATCGGTCGTTGCGCGGCTCAGTTCGAGCGGGCCAGCGTCGCGTCAGGCGCACGCGCTTCAGGCTCGGCCTCACCGGGCAACGGCAGCGCGTCGGGCGACTGGCCGTAGGTCTCGGGCACGCACTGCACGCTGATCACGAACACCGCATACATCGCGGCGGCCAGGCCGAACACGCCGACGAGCCCGAAGCTGTCGAACAAGCGGCCTGCCACCAACGGCATCAGCGCGCCTGCCGCCGTGCCCGTGGCGAGGATGAAGGCCGTGCCGAAGGCGCGCACGCGCGTCGGGTACAGCTCGGGCGCGAAGATCCAGATGGTGGTGTTCAGCAGCAGCACGAAGAACTGGAACACCGCGCCTGCAATGAGGATCACGACGATGCTCTTGGCCACGAAGCCGATGGTCAGCGCCGCGAGGCAGGCGCACACGGCGCCGGCCGTCAGCACGCGCTTGCGCGGAAAGTGAAAGCCCAGCAGCGACGCCGCAATGGCGCCCAGCAGGCTGCCGCCCTGCATCACCATCGTGAACAGCAGGCTCTTCGACATGCTGTAGCCCAGCGTCACGAGGATGGTCGGCATCAGCGTGAGCACCGAGATCTGCGCGCCGTAGGTCATCCAGATCGTGATGCACAGCGGCACCGTGCGCCGCGCCAGCGCGCCGCGGAAGATCTCGGTCACGCGCACCTTCGGCCGGGCGGCCTGCGCGAGCGTGCCGTCGTCGGTGATGTATTGCCTGGGCGCCGCCGGCTTGCCCGACAGCCGCCCCGAGGCGAGGCGCGACAGCACGGCATTCGTTTCCTTCACGCGGCCTTGCGACAGCAGGAAGCGCGGCGTCTCGGGGATGTAGCGACGATAGAACGCGCCGAGCAATGCCGGCACCATGAGACAGGCGAACAGCCAGCGCCAGGCGTTGTCGCCCGGGAACATCCAGAACACCAGCAGGCCGAAGCCCGGTGCGAGGAAATTGCCGAGACCGCCCGCGCCCACGTTCACCATCCCCACGGCCGTGCCGCGGAACTTGGTCGAGCAGAACTCGGCCAGCATGGTCACGGCAATGGCGATCTCGCCGCCCAGCCCGAAGCCCACGACCGCGCGGCCCAGCGCCATCACCGTGAAGTTGGGCGCCATCGCGCAGATGCCCGCGCCGAGCGTGAACAGCAGCAGGTCGATCGACAGCATCACGCGGCGGCCGTAGCGGTCGGCGACGAAGCCCGAAATGATCCGCCCGATGGCCGCGCAGGCAAAGGTGACGGTGTTCAGGAAGCCGATGTCCGACGCGCTCAGCCCCCACTGCTCGCGCAGCATGGGGCCGACGATGCCCACCGCGTTCTGTTCGAAGGCGTCGAACAGGCAGCCGATGAGGATCAGAAAAATGATCGTGTGGTGCGAGCGCGTGACGCCGATGGTGTCGAGCGCGCGATCGAGCTCGGCGACTCGGGGCGAGTCGGGCCCGGAAGAGAGTGCAGGTCCAGCCATGAGAAACCTCTGAAGAAGGAATGAAGTGCTTGCTTGCGCGTGGCAGCCCGATGTCGCGGATCGCATCGTAGGCGGCTGCGCGCCTGAATGGCATATGGATTTCACCTATTTTGAATAATTGAAATTCAGATTTCATTCAATTGCGAGCGTTTGCAAGCTTCATGCCGGCTGTTTTCCTCCTTCGAAAGTCGGCTGCCAGGTGCCAACGCACGAACGCCCGCTGCAGGCGCACCTGCAACGGGCGTTCGCGCACCGGCGCGGGGCGGCTCAGGCCAGCGCGAGCGCCTCGACCTGGCCCAGCGCACGCGACGCGCCGCCCAGGCGCGTCGCCAGGTGCTGCGCGCGCTTCAGGTACAGGTGCGCGTCGTGCTCCCAGGTGAAGCCCATGCCGCCATGCACCTGGATGGCCGTGCGCGTGGTCTGCTGCGCGCCTTCGATGGCCGTGAACTCGGCCGCGGCACAAGCGAAGCGCCAGTCCGGCAAGCCGCCGTCGAGTGCGGCGGCGGCGTAGCGCACGGCCAGGCGCGCGTTGTCGACGCCCATCCAGGCATTGGCGAGCTGGTGCTTGATGGCCTGGTAGCTGCCGATGGCCTTGCCGAACTGCACGCGCTCGCGGGCATAGGCACAGGCGAGGTCGAGCGCAGCTTGTGCGGTGCCGACGAGTTCGGCAGCGAGCGCAAGGCGATGGACGGCGCGCACGCGGGCACGGGCTTCGGGAGCGATGGGCAGCGTCTCCCATCCGAGTGACGGCGCGGGAGTCGCCGGCGCTTGTCGCAGCGTGGGGTCGAGCGCATCGGATGCAACGCCCGCGGGCATCGGCTGCAGCGCCACGCGCAGCGGCACTGCGTCGTCGTGCCAGCCCTGCACCACCACAAGATCCGAAGCCTGCCCCACGTGGTCGATCCAGCCGTCACCCTCCGCGACGCAATGGAAGGCACGCTCACCCGCCATCGCCGCGCGCACCCAGTCGCGCAACGCATCGGGCGCGGCGTCGCCACACGCCTGCAACCACAGCGGCAACAGCACCGCACTACTGGCCAGCGGCAGGTTCAGCAGCTGCTGGCCGGCGGCCTCGGCCACGATGCAGGCCTCGCTCATGCCGAGCCCCAGGCCGTCGTGCGCCTCGGGCACCAGCAGTGCCATCCAGCCCATGCCGGCCATGTCGACCCACAGCGACTGCTGCGTTGCATCGGTCCAGGGCAAGGCACTCCGTGCGCGCGTGAGCGGGTGGTGGTCGGCGAAGAAGCGGTGGGCCGACGCGTGCAGCATCTGCTGCTCGTCGTTCAATGCGAAATCCATGGCGGGTCGTGTCGTCGTCGTTTTCAGTTCTTGGGCAGGCCCAGCATCTGCTCGGCCAGGATGTTGCGCTGCACTTCGGAGGTGCCCGCCAGGATGGTTTCGGCGCGCGTCCACAGGTAGTCGCGCACCCACGCCGCGGCCTGCGGGTCGGCGCCCGTGGGCTCGGGGCCGGCCAGCGCGCGCTCGCCCAGCACTTCCATGGCCGTGGCGAGCAGCTTCTGGTGCGACTCGCTCCAGTGCAGCTTGGTCGACGAGCCCTCGGGACCCGGCGGCCCGCCGCGCATCGCGTGCGTGAGCGCGCGGTACGACTTGAGCTTGAGCACGTGGCTGTCGACCGCCAGCCGCGCGAGGTCGCGCCGCAGGTGTGGGCAGTCGAGCGCGGGGCGTCCGCCCTTCTGCACACTGGCCGCCAGCCGCGTGAGCGCGCCCAGCTCCTGCGTGAAGCGGACCTGGCGCGGAATGAAGTAGGTGCCGCGCTCGAAGCTCGCGGCGGCCATCGCCAGGCGCCAGCCGCCGTTCTCTTCACCCACGAGTGCGTCGAGCGGCACCTTCACGTCGTCGAAGAAGACCTCGTTGAAGTCCGACTCGCCCGTGATCTGGCGGATGGGTTCCACGCGCACGCCGGGGCTCTTCATGTCGACCAGCAGGAAGCTGATGCCCTTGTGGCGTGCGGCCGCGGCGTCAGTGCGTGCGAGCACGAAGCAGTAGTCGGCAATGTGCGCGAACGAAGTCCACACCTTGTGCCCGTTGAGCACGTAGTGGTCGCCGCGCCGCTCGGCGCGCGTGGACAACGCCGCCAGGTCGGAGCCCGCGCCGGGCTCGGAGTAGCCCTGGCACCAGATCTCGCGGTTGCTCAAGATGCCCGGCAGAAAGCGCGCCTTCTGCGCCTCGCTTGCGAAGTGGATCAGCGTGGGCGCCAGGATGCCGTGGCCGATGATGTTCACGCCCAGCGGCGCGCCGATGCGGGCCTGCTCCTCGTGGAAGATGGCCTGCCGCGTCAGCGGCCAGGCCTTGCCGCCGTGGGCCTCGGGCCAGCCCAGGCCCGACCAGCCGGCCTGGCACACGTGGTCTTCCCAGGCGCGGCGCCAGCCCAGCTCGTTGGCGTCGGGCGCGCCCCCGGGCCAGGCCGCGACGAAGCGCGGATAGTGCGTCTCGAACCAGTCGCGCAACGTGAGGCGGAAGGCTTCGTCTTGCGCCGAGTAACCCACTTGCATGCTTGTCTGCTTTCTCGTTCTTGCTGATGGATCGCGGATGTCAGTCGGCCTTTGCGCCCGAGTCCTTGATGACCTTGGCCCACTTCACGATGTCCTTGCGCAGGAAGGCGGCGAACTCGTCGGGCTTGTTGCCGATGATGTCCAGGCCCAGGCTGCGGAACTTGTCCTTCACCTCGGGTTCCTTGAGCACTTCCTGCAGCTCGTCGTGCAGCTTGTTCACGACCGCTGCGGGCGTCTTGGCCGGTGCGACCACGCCCAGCCACGGCATGGCTTCATAGCCGGGCAGGCCCGACTCGGCGACGGTGGGCGTGTCGGGCAGCGATTGCGAGCGCTGCGCGGTGGTCACGGCCAGCAGGCGCACCTTGCCGTCCTTGATGAACGGGCCCGAGGACGCGTATGCGTCGAACATCACCTGCAGCTGGCCGCCGATCATGTCGGTGAGCGCGGGCGCGCTGCCCTTGTAGGGGATGTGCTGCATCTTCACGCCGGCCACGCTGTTGAAGAGCTCGGCCTCCAGGTGCGTCGACGTGCCCGCGCCCACCGAGCCGTAGTTGGCCTTGTTGGGGTTGGCTTTGAGCCAGCTCACGAGTTCGCCCACGTTCTTGGCCGGAATGCTCGGATGCACCACGAGCACGTGCACCACCGAGGCCACCTGAGAGACGGGCGCGAAGTCTTTCACGGGGTCGTAGTTGACCTTGCTGTAGAGGCTCGGCGCAATGCCCAACGACGAGGCCGCGAGCAGCAGCGTGTGGCCGTCGGGCGCAGCCTTGGCGACGTACTCCGACGCGATCATGGTGCCGGCGCCGGGCTTGTTCTCCACCAGCACGGGCTGGCCCAGGCGCTTGTGCAGCCGCTCGGCGAGCAGGCGCGACATGATGTCGGCCGCGCCGCCCGGCGAGAACGGCACGACGAGCGTGACCGGCTTGGTCGGGTAGGTCTGCGCCACAGCTGTACTGGCCGCAAAAGCGGTGGCGGCCAGGGCCACGCAGGCCAGTGCTTTCTTGAACATGGGATGTCTCCTGTCTCTGTCGATGGTTGTGGTTTTGTCTACGAAGCCAGGACCAGCGCGTCGAGCGCGCGCACGCCCTGGCCCTGTTCCTTCACGAGCAGCGGGTTGACTTCGACCTCGTCTGCCTGTTCCTGCAGCGCCAGCACGGCGCGTGAAAATCCGGCGATGGCGCGGCATGCGGCCTCGACGTCGCCCAGCGGCCGGCCGCGGTAGCCCGTGAGCAGCGGAAAGGCCTTCAGCTCGCCGAGCATGTCGCGCGCCATGGCAGCGTCGACGGGCAGCACGCGGTGGCTCACGTCCTTGTACAGCTCGGTGAGCACGCCGCCCAGGCCCACGGTGAGCGTCATGCCGAACACCGGGTCGCGCGTGGCACCGAGGATCAGTTCGGCCTGCCCTGCTTCCATCTTCTGCAGCAGCGCGCCGTCGATCTGTGCCGTGGGCGCGTAAGCGCGTGCCGAGGCCATCACTTCGTCGAAGGCCTTGCGCACCTCTTGCGCATTGCCCAAGCGCAGGCGCACGCCGCCCGCCTCGGTCTTGTGCGCGATGTCGGCGCTGAGCACCTTCAGCACGACCGGAAAGCCCAGCCGCTCGGCCACGGCCGCGGCTTCATCCGCCGTGCGCGCTACGGCCTCGTCGACCGGCTGCACGCCGAACTCGGCGAGGTAGCGCTTGGTGGTGTGCTCGTCGGCCCGCCCCGCCAGCGTGGCACGCGCGGGCGCAGGCTGGCTGCGCACCTGCAGCCACGGGTTGTGCTTGCGCCGCTCCTGCCACAGCAGGAAGGGCGACAACGCCGACACGGCCACGCCGATGTCCTCGAACACCGGCACGCCGCCCGTGCGCAACTGCTCGCGCGTCTTGGCCGCGCCGGTGTCGATGGCGACGATCAGGCGCGGGTGCTTTTCAGCCACGGCGCACAGGTCGTCGGCCATGCGGTCGAGCATGTAGCCCGGTGCGTAGACCACGATGGCGTCGATGGCGTCGGACACCGCCAGCGCTTCCATTGCTGTGCGCACAAAGCCGGGGTCGTTCACCACGTTGCCCGTCACGTCGACCGGGTTGGAGACCATGCCGTAGTCGGGAATGCCGGCGCGCAGCTGGTCTTGCAGCGGCTGCGGCAGCGTGGGCACGTCGAGTCCCTGGCCGATGAACTTGTCGGCCAGGATCGCGCCCAGCGCACCCGAGATGGTGATGATCGCCACGCGCTTGCCCGCGCTGCGCTGCCGGTAGCCCGCCAGGTGCGCAAGCTGCGCCATCTGCGCGAAGTCGTGGCTCTGGATGATGTTGAGCTGGCGAAACGCCGCCTGGTAGATCTGCTGGTCGCCCGCCAGCGCCGAGGTGTGCGAGCGCACGGCCTCGGAGCCCTTCTCGGTCTCGCCGGCCTTGTAGAGGATGAGCAGCTTGTCGCGGCGCACGAACTCGGCCGCGGCCTCCATGAAGCGCGGGCCGTCGCGCAGCTCTTCGATGTAGCCGATGCCCACTTCGGTGGCGTCGTCCTGCGCCAGGTACTCGAGGTACTGCGCGAAGTCCACGCAGGCTTCGTTGCCGGTGTTGATGAAGTGGCTGAAGTCCACGCCCAGCCGCCGCGCAATGGCGTACACCGCGGCGCACACGTTGCCGCTTTGCGTGAGCAGGCTCACGCGGCCCGGGCCCTGCTGCATCGGCGCGGTGTTGAACACCGACGCGAAGTTGGTGTGGGCCTGCGTGTTCAGGTTGGCAAAACCCATGGCGTTCGGGCCCGCGACCACCATGTCGGTGGTGGCCACGAAGGCTTCCAGCTCGGCCTGCAGCGCAGCGCCCGCGTCACCGGCTTCGGCAAAGCCCGCGGCGTAGACGATGACAGCACGCACGCCGCGCGCCTGGCAGCGCTTGAGCATCGGTGTGACCTCGGCCGCGGCCAGCGCCAGCACCACCAGGTCGAGTGCGGCGGGCAGCGCTTCGAGGTCGGGCCAGCAGCGCAGGCCGAAGACTTCTTCGTACTTCGGATTGATCGGGTAGATCGCGCCTTGGTAGCCAAATTTCGTGAGGTGCGCGAGCGGCATGCCGCCGATGCGCGCGGCATTGCCGCTGGCGCCGACCACGGCGATGGAGGCCGGGTTCAGCAGGGGTTCGAGACGGTGCAAGGTCATCTTGATTCAGGCGGAGGCGGGGTTCTTCTGGATGGCCGAGGCCAGGCCGCGGTCGCGGGCCGTGAGAAAGCCCTCGCTCAGGTGCGAGAGCTGGTGCGTGTCGAAGTGCGCGGCCAGCGCGGTGCGCAGGCCCTGCGCGTCGAGCGTGCGGTTGATCGAGCGCTTGATCAGGCGCAGCCCGAACGGCGGCGCCTTGGCGATCTGCTGCGCGAGCGCCAGTGCGGCGTCGGCCAGTTCGGCATCGGGCACCACGCGGTTCACCATGCCGATGGCATGCGCCTCCTGCGCCGACAGCTTGCCGCCGGTGTAGAGCATTTCCTTGGCCTTGCGCGCGCCCATCACCCACGGGTGGATCAGCACCTCGGTGGCCGCCGCGCCCAGCGTGTGGCCCACGGGGTCGCTGAAGAAGGCCGACTCGCCCGCAACCACCAGGTCGCACATGTTGGCGATCATGAAACCGCCCGCCACGCAGGCGCCCTGCACCTGCGCGATGGTGGGCTTGGGAAAGTCCCAGATGCGCATCGAGTAGTCGAAGTAGCGCAGCTCTTCGTAGGCCCAGCGCTCTTCGACGGTGAAGTTGGCGCGCTCGGCCTGCGCCTGCTTGAGGTCGTGGCCGGCCGAGAAGTGCGCGCCCTTGCCGCCGAGCACCACGACGTTCACCGTGTCGTCGCGCGCGGCGTCGTCGAAGGCGGCCATGAGCTCGTCCAGCATCTGCTGGCTCTGGGCGTTGCGCTGGGCGTCGCGGGCCAGCAGGATGCGGCGCACGGCGCCGTGGTGTTCGATTTCGAGGGTGTCGTACGCCATCGTGTGTCTCCGGGTCTGTGTCTGGTCTGGGTCTTGGGCGGGGGCAGTTTAGACTTCGAAATTCCTGCATCCCAAACACTAATTCCAATTTTTCCCACTATATGGACGAACCCAGAGAGACCGCCGGCGCCCAGAGCCTGCGGCGCGCTTTGCAGTTGCTGCGCCTGCTGGCCGAGCACCACGAGGAAGGCATCAAGCTCACCGAGGTGATCGCCGCCTCGGGGCTGGAGCGTTCCACCGTGCACCGCCTGCTCTCATGCCTGGCCGAGGAACAGTTCGCCGAGCGCGACCCCGACGGCAAGGCCTACCGCCTGGGCATCGACGCCATGCAGCTGGGCTTTGCCTCGATGCGCCGCGTGCCGCTGGTGGACTCGTGCCGCGCCCTCATGCAGAAGCTCGCGCGCATGTCGGGCGACACCGTGTTCCTCGTGATCCGCCAGGGCGATTACTGCGTGTGCCTGCACCGCGAAGAGGGCCACTTTCCGGTGAAGGTGTTCACCACCGACGTCGGCGGGCGCCGCCTGCTGGGCCTGGGCGCGGGCGGCCTGGCGCTGATGGCCGCGCTCACTGATGCCGAGATCGACCGCATCCTCGAGCGCCACACCGCCGAGTACGCGCAGGCCGGCTTCACCCGCGAGCGCATGAAGCAGGCCGTCAAGCGCACGCGCGCGGCGGGCCATGCCGACATCGTGGACACGCTCACTGAAGGCGTGTCGGGCGTGGGGCGCACCTTTGCGGCGTCGGCCACCACGTTGGCGGCGATCAGCTTCGGCGCGATCACGCCGCGGCTGCCGCCGGCGCGCAAGAAGGAGATGGCGCTGTTGTTGAAGGCGCAGTTGCCGCGCAACGAGGCGGCGAAGTAATCAGCGAGAGGCCGCGCGCGGCCTCTTAAAGCTCGTCGTTTTCCTCGTGCCCCAGCTCGATCGCCGCCAGCCGCTTGCGGCCGGCCGAGCCCGCAGCCTCGATCACCATCGTGGCGATCAGGTCGCACACGCCCATCACGGCCGCGTGGTTGTCGAGCAGCCCCGGGCCGCGGCAGTCGCATTGCAGCGACCACGTGGCGCCCGCGAAATCGGGCGAGGCGCGGTCGCTGATGTAGACGATCTTCGCGCCGACGCGCTGCGCGCCGGCGAGCAGCGTGTCGAGCTGGCGCGTCTGGCGGCGCGTGCCGAACACGATCACGCAGTCGCGCTCGCCCAGCCCCGCCAGGTGCTCGGCCAGCGTTTCGCCAGGGCCCGGAATGGCCGTGACGCGCGGCACCACCTGGATGATCTGCCAGCGCAGGTACAGCGCAAACGCGTGGCTGCTGCGCGTGCCGAAGATCAGCACCTGCCCCGCGCCGATGATCGCCTTCACGATCTCGGCCATCTGCTTGTCGCTCAGGCGCTCGAAGGTGCTCGCGAGGTTGGCCTGCGACTGCTGGAAGTGCGTGGCCACGAGGTGGCCGCGCTTCGAGGCTTCGGTCGCGTTCTGGAACAGCGGCGAGCCCGTCTGCTTTTCTTCCCGCACCTGGCGCCGCGCCTCTTCGTAGTTCTCGTAGCCGATGCGCCGGATGAAGCGGCTCACCGTGGAGGGCGACACGCCCGCAAGCTCCGCCAGTTCGTTGCCCGCATAGCTGGCCAGCTCGCCGGGAAACTCCAGGACGAAATCGGCAAGCTGTCGTTCGGTCGCGGACAACTGGTCGAGCTGGCTGCGAACGCGGCGGACGAAGGAATCGGCGGACATGGGTGGGTGCTGGGGAGTGGCGCACGATGATGCCATGCCCCACCCATGCGACAGAACCCACGAGCCAGAAAGCCGGCCGTGCGCCGCGTTCACACGGCAGCGGCCGCGATCTCCAACTGGGTCAGCCGCCGCGCCATGCGGCCGACAAAGTTCTGCGTGACGTGCGGCAGCACGCGCTGCGACGGCACCACGATGCCGACCTGCAACTGGTCGAGCGCAGGCAGCTCGAAGGGTCGCCAGATCAGGTCGCCGCGCTTCAGGTCTTCGATGAAGGCGATCTTCGAGAAGCACGAGATGCCCTTGCCCGCCATGATCAGCCGCTTGAGCATCGGCGTCGAATTGCAGGTGGCGGCCGGTTCCATGTCGTCCCAGAACGCGGCGAACTCGGGCGACAGCCCGGCGCTGATGACCGGGTGCGAACTGGAACGCAGGAACGGGTAGCGCGCGCACTCCTTCAGCGACACGCTGGCGTGGTTGGCCAGCGGATGGCCCGGCGGCATCACCACGCCGATCGGCAGGTTGGCCAGCGCCACCGCGGCCACGCCGCCCGGCAGCCGGCTCACGAAGGTCATGCCCACGTCGACCTGCCCCGACATCACCATCTGCGGCACGTCCATCGGCTGCACTGCGGTGATGGTGTACGTGACGGCCGGGAACACCTGCAGAAAATCTTCCACCGCCGAAGGCAGCATCTCTTCGAAGAAGGAGTCCATCGCGGCCACCTTCACATGGCCGGTGCGCTCGCCCTTCAGCGCATCCAGCTCGGTGCGCATGACCTGGTACTGGTGCAGCGTTTCCTGCGCGTGCTTGAGCAGGCGCTCGCCGGCCGCATTGAGCCGCAGCCCGTTGGGCATGCGGTCGAACAGCTCCACGCCCAGCTCGTCTTCGAGCTTGTGGATCTGCCGATTGACGGCGCTGGCCGCCACGTAGAGCCGCTCGGAGGCCTTGCGCACCGAGCCGCAACTCGCGACCTCGATGAAGTACTTGAGGATGCTGGCGTGCATCAGCCGGCCCTCCCCCGCGGCACCGGCTCAGGCCTGCGCGCGCGGATATGCGGCAACGGCCGGATGGTCGCAGGGCACGCGCTTCGCGTCGGCGCCGCCGGGCGAACCGAGCCCGCTGACGTTGGCCGCGAAAAATTCGCGGTTGATGGCCGTGAAGTGTTCCATTTCGGGCGGCAGCCGAAGGTCTTCGTAGATGGCCTGCGTGGGACAGGCAGACACGCAAACGCCGCAGTCGATGCATTCATCCGGGTGAATGTACAGAGTGCGCTCGCCTTCGTAGATGCAATCGACCGGACAGCACTTGACGCAGGCGCCGTCCTTGACGTCGATGCAGGCAGCGGTAATGACGTAGGCCATGGCATGAAGGGCCGGCGCCTAGCGGCCCAGCCACTGCGGCTTGCGTTTCTGCTGGAACGCCAGCACGCCTTCGTTCGCGTCTTCGGACTGCAGCGCCGCCACCAGCGCGGGCAACCGCATGCGGTGCGCGTCGGCCGGTGCCAGCGTGCCGGTGCGCCGCACCACCTGCTTGATGGCCTTGAGCGACAGCGGCGCGCAGGCCAGCATCTGCTGCACCCAGCGGTGGACGGCGGTGTCGAGCTCGGCGCGCGGCACCACCTCGTTGACCAGGCCCATCTCGAGCGCGCGCGGCGCCTTCACGCGCTGGCCGGTGAGCATCATGCCCATGGCCTGGCGGTAGGGAATCTGCCGCTGCAGCAGCAGCATGCCGCCGTCCAGCGGCAGGCGCCCCACCAACGGCTCGGGCAGGCCGAAGCTGGCTTCTTCGCAGGCCACCACGATGTCGCAGCCCAGCACCATCTCGAAGCCGCCGCCAAGCGCCAGGCCGTTGACACGCGCGATCACCGGCACGTCGAGCGTCTCGCGCAGCGCGATGCCGCCGAAGCCACCGGTGCGGGCTGCGGCCCAGTACTCGACGCCTTTCAGGTTCGAGGTGTTCTTCAGGTCGGCACCCGCGCAGAACGAGCGCTCGCCCGCACCGGTGAGCACCACCGCACGGATGTCGTCGCGCGATTCGATGTCGGTCCAGATGCGCTGCAGCTCGGCCTCGGTCGGCAGGTCGACCGCATTGAGCACCTCGGGCCGGTCGATGGTGACGGTGGCGACGTGGTCGACGACGTCGTAGAGAACACTCATGCGTCGGCCTCCTCGATCAGCGCGCGCGCCTCGGCCAGCACTTCTTCGGTGTGCTGCCCGAGCTTCGGCGGCTCGCGCCGCAGGCCGGCCTTGGCGCCCGACATCTGGATCGGGCTGGCGATGAATTTCAGCGGACGGCTCGACGACGCATCGCCTTCGAGAATCATCGCGTTGTGCAGCGTCTGCGGATCGACCAGCGCCTCGCGCATGTCGCGCACGGGGGCCGAGAGCAGGTCTTGTTCCTCGAGCTTTGCCAGCCAGTGGTCGCGCGTGTTGCTGGCAAAGCGCTCGCGGAAGATCGCATGCAACTCGGCCTTGTGGGCGAACTGCGCCGCCATGCCCGAGAAGCGCGCATCGCCCGACAGGTCGCCGATGCCCAGCGCGGTG
>NZ_CALRZC010000002.1:0-97669 GCF_943372545.1 Variovorax sp. YR752
TGCGCTTCTCGTCACCGCCCAAATCGCCCCCAGCGGGCAGCGCCTGCCGCGAAGTCCACCACTTGGGGGCCCGCGACCGGCATGCCACCGATGGTTCAGCAAAGGCGCGCCCGGGCAGGTGGAGGCGCGCCTCTGAGGCGCCGAGAAGCGCAGGGCTCGTGGCCGCGCGCGCCAGCGCGCTTCGTTGTCTGACTCGTCGCGGTTGTTTGAACGCAGCGACCGCAGGTCGCGAAGTGAGTTCTGCGACGCGGCCGCGAGACCGAGCATCGCAGGGGAGTCGGTGCGCAGCACCGACCGCCGAGGCGAAGCGCCGGAGCCTGCCCGGGCGCGCCTTTGCCGCGCCGACCGCAACCCAGAGAGCAGACGTCGAAGGGCAGCTCAGGGCCACGAGCGTGCTTGACCGGATCCCACAACGACCCGTGGACCTTCTCCGAGGCTGTCAGCCCAGCGCCTGCAGCCCCAGCAGCGCCAGCGGCAACCCGGCCATGCCGATCAGCGTCGACAGCGTGACCAGGCCGGCGACGAAGCTGCCGTCGCCGCCCATGCGCGCGGCCAGCACGTAGGCGCTCGACGCCGTCGGCAGCGCCGCGAAGGCGACGACGATGGCCTGCTGGGCCGGCGGCATCTTCAATGCGATCGTCATGGCGATCGCCGCCGCGGGCAGGATGGCATGGCGGATAGCCAGGAAGGCCGCGGCCAGCCCCGGCGCCCGCTTCAGCCCGCCGAAGGTGAGCCCGGCACCCACCGCCATCAGGCCCAGCGGCAGCGCCGCCGCGCCGATGCGCACCAGTGTGGTGGTGGCCAGTTCGGGCAGTTGCAGGCCGATCAGGTTGCAGACCAGCCCGGCGGCGGTGCTGACGATCAGCGGGTTCTTCGCCAGCTCACGCCAGAAGCCGTGGCCGCCGTGGCGCGCCAGCGGCCAGACCGCGGCGATGTTGCACACCGGCACACACAGCGCCACCAGCAGCGCCACCCAGGCCACACCCTGGATGCCGGCCAGGCGCTCGGCCAGCGCCAGAGCGACGTAGGAGTTGAAGCGGAAGGCCACCTGCGCGCCCGAGGCGTGCAGCCGCGCATCGACACCTGGCCAGAGCTTGAGTGCATAGGCCAGCCCAATGCCCAGCCCGACCACGCCCAGCCCGCAACCGGCCAGCGCCGCCGCGGCCGAGGGTTGCAGCGGGTAGCGCAGGATGGCGCTGAACAGCAGCGCCGGGAAGAGCAGGTAGTAGACGAGGCGCTCGACGCCGTCCCACACGGCGCGGTTCAGCGGCGTGTGCCGGCACAGCAGCCAGCCGATCACGATCAAGGTGAAGTCGGGCAGCAGAAGCAGTGCGTCGGGCATGCGGCGAGTGTGCCAGCGGCCCGCCACGTCTCAGGGCGGACCCTGTTCGTGGTATCCACAAGGCCGGCGGTCGGCGGCTGGTGCAGCATGCGCGTTGAGGACGGGTCCGGGAACCTCCGGGCCGACCCACGCACCAATCCGCGATGCATCTTCTTCGCCTGTTCCTGAGCGCCGTGCTGTTCCTCTCCTTCGGCACGGCCCGTGCCGTGGTGATCGAGGGCCAGCATTTCGACGACAACATCCGCCTCGCCGACACCGATCTCGTGCTCAACGGCACCGGGCTGCGTGCCGTGGCCTGGTTCAAGGGCTACGCGGCCGGGCTCTACCTGCGCGAGAGGACGAAGGCGGCCGAGACGGCGCTGGCCGCCGATGGCCCGAAGCGGCTGCGCATGAAGATGATGGTCGAGGTGGAGTCCAAGGAATTCGTCAAGGCCTTCGGCAAGGGCATGCGCCGCAACCTGCAGGCGGCCGAGCGCGCCGCGCTGAGCGACCGCATCGAGCGCTTCGACCGCAGCGTCGCCGAACTGCTCGTGCTGAAGAAGGGTGACGTCGTCGACCTCGACTGGATACCCGGGCGCGGCATGGTGCTCAGCATCAACGGCCGGCCGCGCGGCGAGCCCTACGCCGGCGCACCGTTCTACGCAGCCATCCTGAAGATCTTCATCGGCCCCGATCCGGTCGACGACCGGCTCAAGGCCGGGCTGCTCGGCCAGACCTGACCCTACACTCGCCTTACCTCTCTCAACCACAAGGAGAACCGACCTATGCATCGACGCACCCTCATCGCCTCGGCCGCCCTGGCGCTCGCAGCCACGTCGCCGCTCGTGATGGCGCAGGCCTTCCCCAACAAGCCGGTTCGCCTGGTGGTGCCGTTCGCGCCGGGCGGGACGACGGACATCGTCGCCCGCATCATCTCCGAGAAGATGGGGGCCGCCCTCGGCCAGACGGTGGTGGTCGAGAACAAGGCCGGCGCCGGCGGCGCCATCGGCGCGATGGAGGTGATCAAGTCCGCGCCCGACGGCTACACGCTCAGCGTGGCGACGGTCTCGACGACCGCTGCGAACCCCGCCATCAACCCGAAGATCCCGTACGACCCGATCGCGGACTTCGTGCCGATCATGAACATCGCGGCGACGCCCAACCTGATCGCCGTGCATCCGTCCTTCCCGGCCAAGGACTACAAGGCCTTCATGGCGCTGCTCAAGAGCAGCCCGGGCAAGTTCAGCTACGCAAGTTCCGGCACTGGCGGCATCGGTCACCTGCAGACCGAGCTGTTCAAGAGCCTGTCGGGTACCTTCATCACGCACATCCCGTACCGCGGCGCCGGCCCGGCGCTGAACGACACTGTGGCCGGGCAGGTGCCGATCATCTTCGACAACCTGCCCTCGGCGCTGCCCTTCGTCAAGGAAGGCCGTCTGGTGCCGATCGTCGTCGCCGCGCCGCAGCGCCTGGCGGCGCTGCCCAACGTGCCGACCTTCAAGGAGGTGGGCCTCGAGCCGGTCAACCGCATGGCCTACTACGGCCTGCTCGCGCCCAAGGGCACGCCGAAGGAGGTCATCGACAAGATCCATGCGGCGGCAAAGACGGCGCTGCAGGACCCCGGCGTGCGCCAGCGCATCGAGGCCACCGGCTCGCTGATCGTCGGCAACACGCCGGCGGAGTTCGCCGAGCAGATCAAGGCCGAGCTGGCGGTGTACAAGAAGGTTGTCGCCCAGCAGAAGCTCACGCTGTAATCGCGCCCCGGCAGACCACGGCACCGGAAGCCACCTGCGGGTGGCTTTCCTCTTCATGACCCAGTCTTCCCCACCGATCGACCGCTTCATCGATGCCTTGTGGATCGAGGAGGGCCTGGCCGACCTGACCCTGGCCGCGTACCGGCGCGACCTGAGCCTGTTTGCCGACTGGCTGCAGCGTGAGCGCGGCCTGTCGATCGAGTCGGCCGGCGAGGCCGACCTGCTCGCCTACGCAGTGGCCCGCCACGCGGGGAGCAAGGCCAGTTCGGCGAACCGTCGGCTGAGCGTCTTCAAGCGCTTCTTCCGCTGGGCGCTGCGCGAACATCTGGTGCGGGCCGACCCGACGCTGCGGCTCGGCGCCGCGCGCACGCCATTGCGTGTGCCCAAGACACTCTCGGAAGCGCAGGTCGAGGCGCTGCTCGCCGCCCCCGATGTCGACACGCCGCTCGGCCTGCGCGACCGCACCATGCTCGAGCTGATGTACGCCAGCGGCCTGCGCGTCAGCGAGCTGGTGACGCTGAAGACCGTGCACCTGTCGCTGACCGACGGCGCGCTGCGTGTCACCGGCAAGGGCTCGAAGGAACGCCTCGTGCCCTTCGGCGAGGAGGCGCGCGTCTGGCTGGAGCGCTATCTGCACGAGGCGCGGGCCGCCATCCTGCACGGCCAGGCCAGCGACGCGCTGTTCGTCACCGGGCGTGGCGGGCCGATGACGCGGCAGATGTTCTGGAAGCTGGTCAAGTCGCATGCGCTGCGCGGCGGCGTGCACGTGCCGCTGTCGCCGCACACGCTGCGCCACGCCTTCGCGACGCACCTGCTCAACCACGGCGCCGACCTGCGCGCGGTGCAGATGCTGCTCGGCCACGCCGACATCTCGACGACGACGATCTACACCCACGTGGCGCGCGAGCGGCTCAAGTCGCTGCACGCGCAGCATCACCCGCGCGGCTGAACTTCGGCTAACCTCGCGGCCCATGCGCTACATGCTCCTGATCGTCGAGCCGCCCGGCCAGCGGGCCACCCGCAGCCGCGCCGAAGGCGAGGCTGCCTATGCGGCGATGCGCGAGTTCGGCGAGCGGCTGCGCGAGCGCGGCCAACTGGTCGCGGTCGAGTCGCTCGCCTCCCACAGCCAGGCCGCACGCGTACAGCGCAGCGGCGCGAAAGTGAGCGTCGTCGACGGCCCCTTCGCCGAAGCGAAGGAGATGATCGGTGGCTTCTTCATGATCGACGTTCCCAGCCGCGATGACGCGCTGGCCATCGCCGCCGAATGTCCTGCGGCGCAGTGGTGCCCGGTCGAGGTGCGCGCGCTGGCGCCCTGCTTCGACGATTCGGTCTGAACTGCACGACTGTCGAAAGCGCGCGCTGCGGTTCGTCGTGGGAATGAGCGGGGCAGGGGCCTCGCCACCGTCGCGAGGAGAAGTCAGATGCGCTACATGATCATCGTGCGGGCCACGGCCATGTCCGAGGCCGGCATCATCCCGGACGATCCGACGCTGCTGGCCGACATGGCCACCTACCACGAGGAACTCGCCCAGGCCGGCGTGCTGCTCGACGGCTCGGGCCTGCAGCCCAGCGCCAAGGGCTGGCGCATCCGCTGGGGCGTCGGGAAGCCGGTCGTGGTCGACGGCCCGTTCGCCGAGACCAAGGAACTGATCGCCGGCTACACGGTGATCCAGGTGCGCTCGCCGGAGGAGGCGATGGAGTGGTCGCGGCGTTTCCCGCGCCCCTTCCCGGCCGGCGTGGACTGCGAGATCGAGGTGCGCCGCCTCTACGAACTGGAAGACTTCGGAACCGATCCCGCGCTCGATCGCATGCGCGAGATCGGCCTGGGCCGCAGCGAACGCTGAGAAGGAGCGCACCATGGGACGCCAGATCTTCGTCAACCTGCCGGTCAAGGACATTCCGCGCACGCGAAGCTTCTTCACCGCGCTCGGCTTCGAGTTCAACCCGAAGTTCAGCAACGACCAGGGGCTGTGCATGCGGATCGCCGAGGACATCTTCGCGATGCTGCTGGCCGAGCCCTTCTTCCAGGGCTTCACGAAGAAGCCGGTGGCGGATGCGACAAAGACCACCGAGGTGCTGCTGGCGCTGTCCTGCGAAAGCGTTGCCGAGGTGGACGCACTCGTCGCGAAGGCGATCACTGCGGGCGGCCGCGCGCCGGTCGAGCGCAAGGACCTCGGCTTCATGGTCCAGCACGGCTTCGAGGATCCCGACGGGCACCAGTGGGAGGTGTTCTGGATGGACCCGAAGGCCGCGCCGCCGCAGGGCTGATGGCCGACGCCACGCATGCGGCGATAGCCGCGGTCTGGCGCATCGAGTCGGCGCGCATCGTCGCCGGGGTCGCGCGGATGGTGCGCGATGTCGGCCTCGCCGAGGAACTGGCGCAGGACGCGCTGATCGCCGCGCTGGAGCACTGGCCGAGCGAAGGTGTGCCCGACAACCCGGGAGCCTGGCTGATGACCACCGCGAAGCACCGCGCGCTGGACCGGCTGCGCCGCGACCAGAACCTGGCGAAGAAGCTGGAGGAGATCGGCCTCGACCTGGAGGCGCAGCAGGCGCTGGTGGTGCCCGACTTCGTCGACGAACTGGACGCGAAGCGCGCCGACACCATCGGTGACGACCTGCTGCGCCTGATCTTCACCGCCTGCCACCCGGTGCTGTCCACCGAAGCGCGGCTGGCGCTGACGCTGAAGCTGCTCGGTGGCCTGTCGACCGCCGAGATCGCGCGCGCCTTCCTCGCCACCGAGCCGACCATCGCGCAGCGCATCGTGCGCGCCAAGCGCACGCTGGCCGAGGCGCGTGTGCCCTTCGAGCTGCCGCGGGGCCAGGCGCTGCGCGAGCGGCTGGCCTCGGTGCTGGAGGTCATCTACCTGATCTTCAACGAGGGCTACACCGCCACCGCTGGCGAGGACTGGATGCGCCCCGCGCTGACGCAGGAGGCGCTGCGCCTGGGGCGTGTGCTGGCCGAGTTGATGCCCGACGAGCCGGAGGTGCAGGGCCTGGTCGCGCTGATGGAACTGCAGGCCTCGCGTTCGGCGGCGCGCGTCGATGCGCAGGGCCGGCCGGTGCTGCTGATGGCGCAGAACCGGGGTCGCTGGGACCGGCTGCTGATCCGCCGCGGCCTGCTGGCGCTGGCGCGTGCGGAGTCGCTGTGTCTGGCGGCGGGTGGCGCACTCGGCCCCTATGCGCTGCAGGCCGGCATTGCCGCCTGCCATGCACGCGCCGGCACGCCGGATGCGACCGACTGGCCGCAGATCGTGGCCCTCTACGACGCGCTGGCGCAGGTCTCGCCGTCGCCGGTGGTCGAGCTCAACCGCGCGGTGGCGGTGGGCATGGCCTTCGGTCCGGAGGCGGCGCTGGCCATCGTCGATGCACTCGCCGACGAACCGGCGCTGAAGAACTACCAGTGGCTGCCCAGCGTGCGAGCCGACCTGCTGGCCAAGCTCGGCCGCCGGGCCGAAGCGCGCGCCGAGTTCGAGCGCGCCGCGAGTCTTGCGCGCAACGCGCGCGAGCGTGAGCTGCTGCTGGAGCGCGCCCGCGCGATGGAAGGCTGATCGTCAGGCCGCGACGACCGGGATCTTGCCGATCTTCGCCTGCCACTCCTTCGGCCCGGTGTTGTGCACGCTGATGCCCTGGGCATCGACGGCCACGGTCACCGGCATGTCCTGGATCTCGAACTCGTAGATCGCTTCCATGCCGAGGTCGGCGAATCCGGCCACGCGCGACTTCTTGATCGCCTTGGAGACGAGGTAGGCCGCGCCGCCCACCGCCATCAGGTAGGCGCTCTTGTGCTTGCGGATCGCCTCGATCGCCACCGGGCCGCGCTCGGCCTTGCCGATCATCGCGATCAGGCCGGTCTGCGCCAGCATCATCTCGGTGAACTTGTCCATGCGCGTGGCCGTGGTCGGGCCGGCCGGGCCGACCACCTCGTCGCGCACCGGGTCGACCGGGCCGACGTAGTAGATGACGCGGTTGGCGAAGTCCACCGGCAGCGTCTCGCCCTTGGCCAGCATGTCCTGGATGCGCTTGTGCGCAGCGTCGCGGCCGGTGAGCATCCTGCCGGACAGCAGCAGCGTGTCGCCCGGCTTCCAGCTCGCCACCTCTTCCTTCGTCAGCGTGTCGAGGTTGACCTTCTTCGACTTGTTGTAGTCGGGCTGCCAGTGCACGTCGGGCCACAGGTCCAGGCTGGGCGGCTCCATGTAGGCCGGGCCGGAGCCGTCGAGCACCACGTGGGCGTGGCGCGTCGCGGCGCAGTTCGGGATCATCGCCACCGGCTTGCTCGCCGCGTGGGTCGGGAAGGTGGCGATCTTCACGTCGAGCACGGTCGTCAGGCCGCCCAGGCCCTGCGCGCCGATGCCCAGCGCGTTGATCTTCTCGTACAGCTCGATGCGCAGCTCTTCGAGCTTGTTGCTCGGGCCGCGCTGGAGCAGGTCGAACATGTCGATCGGCTCCATCAGCACTTCCTTGGCCAGCAGCATCGCCTTCTCGGCCGTGCCGCCGACACCGATGCCCAGCATGCCCGGCGGGCACCAGCCGGCGCCCATGGTCGGCACCGTCTTCATCACCCAGTCGACCAGGTTGTCGCTCGGGTTCATCATGATGAACTTGCTCTTGTTCTCGCTGCCGCCGCCCTTGGCGGCCACGGTCACGTCGAGCGTGGCGCCCGGCACCACCGTCATGTGGATCACCGCCGGCGTGTTGTCCTTGGTGTTCTTGCGGTCGAACAGCGGGTCGCCGAGCACCGAGGCGCGCAGCGTGTTCTCCGGGTCGAGGTAGCCGCGGCGCACGCCGTCGTTGACGGCGTCCTCGATGCTGCCGGCGAAGCCCTCGAAGCGCAGGTCCATGCCGATCTTCAGGAACACGTTGACGATGCCGGTGTCCTGGCAGATCGGCCGGTGACCTTCGGCGCACATCTTCGAGTTGGTCAGGATCTGCGCGATCGCGTCCTTCGCCGCCGGGCTCTGCTCGGAGGCGTATGCGCGCGCCAGGTGCTCGATGTAGTCGGCCGGGTGGTAGTAGCTGATGTACTGCAGTGCGGCGGCGACGCTGTCGACCAGGTCGGCGTAGCGGATGGTGGTGGTCATGGTGGTTCCCGATCAGGCGCGAAGGCGGCATGACGCCGCCGATCCCGAAAGTGTAGCCAGAGGGCTGACGCCTGCCTGATCGCGGGCTGCGGCGCAAGCGCGGCGCGCATGTCCGTCAGAACCAGAGCCTTCTGCGCGGATCAGCAGGAACCCCCACCTAGAATCCGCGCTCCCCTTGCTCCGCCACTGTCCACGCGCCGAATGAGCCTGCTGCCCATCGTCGTCCTGTTGCCCCTGCTGCTGGGGACCCTGCTGTGTTTCTGGAGCGGCCGTGTGGAAACGCCGGCGCGGCGCCGGCTCACCGCCTGGCTGGCCGCGGCGGTGACGGGCAGCGCCCTGATGCTGCTGCTGGTGATGGCGCCGGCGGTGTTCGACGGCCAGGTACTGCTCGCCGGGGCCGACTGGGTGCCGGCCATCGGGCTGAATGCCCGCTTCCGTCTCGACGGACTGGCGCTGATGTTCGCCGGCCTGATCACCGGCATCGGGCTGCTCATCATCCTCTACGCCGCCTGGTACCTGAAGGCGAGCGACCCGGCGGGCAAGTTCTACACGCTGATGATGCTGTTCATGGCGGCGATGCTGGGCATCGTGCTGTCGGACAACCTGCTGCTGCTGGTGGTGTTCTGGGAGCTGACCAGCGTCTCGTCCTTCCTGCTGGTCGGCTACTGGGGCCACAAGGCCGAGGCACGCGCCGGCGCGCGCATGGCGCTGGCGGTCACCGGCGGCGGCGGCCTGGTGCTGCTGGCCGGTGTCGTGCTGCTCGGCCACATCGCCGGCACCTACGAGCTCTCGGCGATGTTCGAGCGCGCCGGGCAGATCCGCGCCCACGCGCTGTTCCCGCTGGCCACGGTGCTGGTGCTGATCGGCTGCTTCACCAAGAGCGCGCAACTGCCGTTCCACTTCTGGCTGCCCGAGGCGATGGCCGCACCGACGCCGGTGTCGGCCTACCTGCACTCGGCGACCATGGTCAAGGCCGGCATCTTCCTGCTCGCGCGGCTGTACCCGGTGCTCGGCGGCACCGGGCTGTTCGAGGGAATCGTCGCCACGACGGGCCTGGCCACCATGGCCTTCGCCGCCTACGTGGCGGTGTTCAAGCACGACCTGAAGGGGCTGCTGGCCTACTCGACGATCAGCCACCTCGGGCTGATCACCTTCCTGATCGGGCTGGCCTCGCCGCTGTCGGCGGTGGCGGCGGTGTTCCACATCCTCAACCACGCCACCTTCAAGGCCTCGCTGTTCATGACCGCGGGCATCATCGACCACGAGACCGGCACGCGCGACATGCGCCGGCTCGCCGGCCTGATGAAGCTGATGCCCTGGACGGCCACGCTGGCGATGATCGCCGCCGCCTCGATGGCCGGCATCCCGCTGGCCAACGGCTTCCTCTCCAAGGAGATGTTCTTCGCCGAGGCGGTGGGCATCGAGCGCGGCGCCGTGTGGGGCGTGCTGGTGCCGCTGGTGGCCACCTTCGGCGGCATATGCTCGGTGGCCTACTCGCTGCGCTTCATCCACGACGTCTTCTTCAACGGCGAGCCGAAGGACCTGCCCAACCCGCATCCGCACGAGCCGCCGCTGTTGATGAAGGCGCCGGTGGCGCTGCTGGTGGTGAGCTGCCTCGTCGTTGGCGTGGCGCCGGCGCTGACCTTCGGGCCGCTGGTGCACGTGGCCGCCACCGCGGTGCTGGGCCACGCGCCGCCCGAGTACCACCTGGCCCTCTGGCACGGCTTCAACCTGCCGCTGGCGATGAGCGCGGTGGCGCTGGTCGGCGGCGTGGCGATGTACTTCGCGCTGCAGCGCCGCTTCAACCTGCACCTGCATCACCCCAGGGGCTGGACCGGGAGGCTGATCTTCACCCACGCGGTCGACGGCCTGTTCGCGCTCGCCGGCAAGATCACGCAGCGGCTGGAGAACGGCTCGCTGCAGCGTTATGCGGCGTGGATGGTCGGCTGCGCCGTGCTGCTCGCCGCCTGGCCGTGGCTGACAGGGCAGGGTGATGCACCGGGCACCGGCACGCGCAGTCTGCTGCCAGCCTCGCCATTGTCGATGGTGGCCTGGGCACTGCTCATCGCCGCCGGCGCTGCGCTGGTGCTGACCCACCACCAGCGCTTCCGCGCCGTGGTGCTGGTCGGCGTGGTCGGGCTGGTGACCTCGCTGACCTTCCTCGCGCTGTCGGCGCCCGACCTCGCACTGACGCAGTTGTCGGTGGAGGTGGTGTCCACCGTGCTGCTGCTGATGGGCCTGGCGCTGCTGCCGCAGACCTCGCCGCGCGAGTCGAGCGGGCGGCGCAAAGCCCGTGATGCGGTGCTCGCGCTGGCCGGCGGCAGCGGCATCGCCTGGCTGACCTGGCTGATGCTGACGCGCGACCACGATTCGATCGCCTGGTACTTCCTCGAGAACAGTGTGTCGAAGGGCGGCGGCACCAACGCCGTCAACGTGATACTGGTCGACTTCCGCGGCTACGACACCTTCGGCGAGATCACCGTGCTGGGCATTGCCGCGGTCGGCGTGCTGGCGCTGCTCGACGGCTTGCGCGTGCGCCGACCCGAGGCCGACCCCCAGGGCCGCGCCTGGAGCTTCGAGCGCGAGCCGCTGATGCTGCGCGTGGCCGCGCGCATCGTGCTGCCGCTGGCGCTGGTGGCCAGCGTGTACATCTTCTGGCGCGGCCACAACCTGCCCGGTGGCGGCTTCATCGCCGGCCTGGTCACCGCGGTGGCGCTGGTGCTGCAGTACATGGCCAGCGGCCAGGACCGCGCCGAGGCGCTGCTGCACGCCGGCGGCGGCCGGCGCTACACACGCTGGGTCGGCACCGGCCTGGCGATCGCCGGGCTGACCGGCATCGGCGCCTTCGTGTTCGGCCGGCCCTTCCTGACCAGCGCCTTCGGCCACCCCGTGGTGCCGGTGCTGGGCGAACTGCCGCTGGCCACGGCGGCGCTGTTCGACCTCGGCGTCTACATCACCGTGGTCGGCGCGACCATGCTGATGCTCTCGGCGCTGGGCGCTGCCAGCAAGGAGCGGCACGCATGATCAGCATGGAACTGCTCGTCGCCAGCGGCGTGGGCTGGGTCACCGCCTGCGGCATCTACCTGCTGCTGCGCGGCCGCACCTTCCCGGTGGTGCTGGGCCTGACGCTGATCGGCTACGCGGTCAACGTCTTCATCTTCGCGATGGGCCGGCTGTGGAGCAATGCTGCGCCCATCCTCGCCGGTGGCCCGGACGTGGCCGACCCGCTGCCGCAGGCGCTGGTGCTGACGGCGATCGTGATCGGCTTTGCCACCACCGGCTTCGTGATCGAACTGGCGCTGCGCAGCCGCCACGAGTCGGGCTCCGACCATGTCGACGGCCGGCGCGACAAGGACGACGCCGAAGGGGCCGAGCGATGAGCCTGGCCAGCCTGTTCGACACCCATCTGGCCATCCTGCCGGTGCTGCTGCCCGCGGCCACGGCAGTGCTGCTGCTCCTGCTCGGCGATGCCGCCGGCGACACCTCGGGCAGCCATGGCCACCAAAAGCGCCAATGGGCGCGGCGCATCGCCATCGCGTCGGTCGCGTTGGGCCTGCTGCTCGCGGCGCGGCTGATGATCGAGGCCCATGCCGGAGCGGGTGCGCTGCGGGTCTACCGCGTCGGCGACTGGCCCGCGCCGTTCGGCATCGTGCTGGTGGTCGATCGGCTGTCGGCGCTGATGCTGCTGCTCACCGCCTGCGTGGCGCTGCCGGTGCTGGTCTACGCCAGCGGCGGCTGGGACGCGCACGGCCGCCACTTCCACGCCCTGTTCCAGTTCCAGCTGATGGGCCTGAACGGCGCCTTCGTCACCGGCGACCTGTTCAACCTGTTCGTCTTCTTCGAGGTGCTGCTGATCGCCAGCTACGTGCTGATGCTGCATGGCCAGGGCCGCGAGCGCTATCGCGTCGGCGTGCACTACGTGGTGCTGAACCTGGTGGCGTCGGCGCTGTTCCTGATCGGCGTGGCGCTGCTGTACGCGTTGACCGGCACGCTCAACTTCGCCGACCTCGCGCTGCGCGTGCCGAAGGTGGCCGGCCCCGAGGCCGTGGTGCTGCAGGCCTCGGCGCTGATCCTGCTCGTCGTGTTCGGCTTCAAGGCGGCGCTGATGCCGCTGGCGATGTGGCTGCCGGCCACCTACGCCGCCGCCAGCGCGCCGGTGGCGGCGCTGTTCGCGATCATGACCAAGGTCGGCGTCTACGCGATCGTGCGTGTGCACGGCGTGGTGTTCGGCGCCGATGCCGGCGCTTCGGCCTTCACCGTGCAGCCGCTGCTGCTGCCGCTGGCGCTGCTCACCTCGGCGGTGGGCGTGCTGGGCGCGCTGGCCGCCACCACGCTGCCGCGCCTGATCGCCTGGCTGACGGTGGCCTCGGTGGGCACGGTGCTGGCGGCGCTGGGCCTGTTCAGCGCCGCGGCCTGGTCGGCGGCGCTGTACTACATGGCCAACAGCACGCTGGTGATCGCCGGGCTGTTCCTGCTCGCCGAACTGGTGGCGGCGCAGCGCGGCGAGGTCGGCGAGCGCCTCGAGCCGGCCTCGGCCGTGGCGCAGCCGACGCTGCTCGGCCTGATGCTGCTGCTGGCCGCGGCCTCGGTGGCCGGCCTGCCGCCGCTGCCGGGCTTCATCGGCAAGCTGATGATCCTCGAGGCCGCGCTGCCTCACGCCGGCGTGGTGGCGGTGTGGGCAGTGGTGCTGACGGTCGGCTTCTTCACCCTGATCGGGCTGGCGCGCGCCGGCAGCATCCTGTTCTGGAATGTGCGGGCCGACATGCCCGCCACGACCTCCGGGGCGAGCCCGCGCCTGATCGTCGCGACGCTCGTGCTGCTGGCCTTCAGCGTGGCGATGAGCGCCTTCGCCGAGCCGCTGAAGCGCTACACCGACGCCGCCGCGGCGCAGTTGCTCGACCGCCGCGCCTACGCCGAGGCGGTGCTCGGCGAGCGCGGCGTGGAGACCGACACCACGCGGCCCTATCGCATCACGCCGGGGAGGGCGAAATGAACACGCCGCCCAAGACCCCGGCCGGCTGGCTCTCGCACCCGGTGCTGTCGCTGCTGCTGGCGGCCGCCTGGCTGCTGCTGCAGCAGAGCCTGGCCGTGCCGCAGCTGATCAGCGCCGTCGTGCTCGGCCTGGGGCTGCCGCGGCTGCTGCACGGCTTCCTTGGCCCCGGCGCGCGCTTGCGCGCGCCGGTCACTGCGCTTCGTTTTGCCGGCATCGTGCTGTGGGACATCGTGCTGTCCAACCTCACGGTGGCGCGCCTCGTGCTGAACCCGGCTTCGCGGCCGCAGCCGGCCTGGGTGCCGGTGCCGCTGGCGCTGACGAACCCCACCGCGATCACGCTGCTGGCCACCATCATCACCACCACGCCGGGCACGGTGTCCTGCGTGGTCGACGAGGCGCGCGGCGAGATCCTGGTGCATGCGCTGGACTGCACCGACCCGGCCGGGATGGCGGCCCAGATCAAGCAGCGCTACGAGGCGCCCCTGCTGGAGATCTTCGGATGAACCTGATCGACGCGGCATTGAACTTCGCGATCGCGGCTGCATCTGTGGCCATGGTGCTGTGCGCGTGGCGGCTGTTGCGCGGCCCGGAAACCACCGACCGGCTGCTCGCGCTGGACACGCTCTACATCAACACCGTCGCGCTGGTCATCCTGCTGGGCCTGCGCTGGCGGACCGACCTGCTGTTCGAGGCCGCGCTGATCATCGCGATGCTCGGTTTCGTTTCCACCGTCGCCCTGGCGCGCTACCTCAGCCGCGGCGACGTGATCGAGTGACGGAGGCCAGACGATGGATCAACTGCCGATGTGGGTGGAAGTGATCGTGGCGGCGCTGCTGGTGGTCGGCGGCGTGTTCACGCTGGTCGGAGCGATCGGCATGCTGCGGTTCCCCGACTTCTACATGCGCCTGCACGCCCCGACCAAGGCCACCACGCTGGGCGTGGGCGGCGTGCTGCTGGCCAGCCTGGCGCTGAGCTGGTGGCGCGGCGAGTTCGGCGTGCATGAACTGCTGATCACGCTGTTCCTGTTCATCACCGCGCCGGTGTCGGCCAACCTGATGGCCAAGGCGGCGATGCACCTGCACGTGCCGTCTAAGGCGGGCGAGCCGCCGCGGGGCGCGCGGCCGTGAAGCCCGGCGCCTGGCGCGACTGGCTGCCCAGCCCGCAGGCGCTGCAGGGCAACCGCTGGCTGCGCTGGATCGGCCCGGCGCTGCACCATCCGCGCCTGTGGCACCTGAACCGCCGCGGTGTGGCGCTGGGCCTGGCGCTGGGGCTGTTCTTCGGCCTGCTGATCCCGATCGCGCAGATTCCGCTGGCCGGCGCCGCCGCGGTACTGCTGCGCGCCAACGTGCCGATGGCGGTGGCCAGCACGCTGGTCACGAACCCGGTGACCTTCGGCCCCGTGTACTACGCTGCCTGGCGCACCGGCAATGCGATCCTCGGTGACGACGGCCGTTCGCAGCCTCCTGCGCCGCAAGCGGACGCACCACAGGGCAGTTGGTGGGAGCGCGCCTGGCAGCGCATCGAGCAGGCCGGCAAGCCCCTGCTGCTCGGCCTGGCGATCTTCGCCACCGGCTTCGGGCTGCTCGGCTACCTGCTGGTCACGCTGGCGTGGCGCATCAAGGTGGTGCTGGCGCGGCGCCGCCGCTGCAAGGCCTACGCCTGACGAGCTGGCCGCAGCAGCATCACGATCAGCGTCACCACCGTCAGCGGCACCACGAAGCCCAGCATCACGTTGCTGAAGAAGGGCAGGGCGTCGTGCTGCTGCGCCGCGAGGATCAGGTAGGCGACGTAAGCCACGTAGTAGCCAACGAAGACACCGCCCTCCCAGCGGGCGATCTCGCGGCCGGTGACGAACACCGGCAGGCAGGCCAGGCTGACCGCCAGCATCACCCAGATGTCGAAGGACAGCAGCGAAGGCGCCAGCGGCAGCCCCGCGGAACCGGCGGCCAGCCCGGAGATTCCCAGGCAGCCGAGGATGTTGAAGGTGTTGCTGCCCACCACGTTGCCCACCGCGATGTCGCGCTCGCCCTTGAGCGCGGCGGCGATCGAGGTGGCCACCTCGGGCATGGACGTGCCGGCGGCGACGATGGTCAGCGCGATCACCACGTCGCTGACGCCCAGCGCCTTGGCGAAGTTCACCGCCGCGCCGACCAGCGCCTCCGAGCCGACGACCAGGAAGCCCAGCCCGGCGGCGATCAGCAGCAATTGCACCGGCAGCTTGGCATCCCAGGCGCCCTCGGCGGCGGGCCTGACCTCTTCGTCGTACTCGGTGGCCTGCGCCGAGGCGCGGCGCGACTGCACGATGAGGAAGACCGTGTAGGCGGCCATCAGCACGGCGAGCAGGGCGGCATCGAAGGCGCCGAGCCGGCCGTCCAGCCCGAGCAGGAGCAGCAGCAGCGCCGCGCCGATCATGATCGGCACCTCCTGGCGGATCAGCTGCAGGTTCACCACCAGCGGCGTGATCAGCGCGCTGGCGCCGAGGATGAACAGCACGTTGAAGATGTTGCTGCCGACCGCGTTGCCGGCCGCGATGTCGGTGCGGCCGTCGAGCACGGCGCCGACGGACACCGCCACCTCGGGCGCGCTGGTGCCGAAGGCGACGATCGTCAGGCCGACCACCAGCGGCGAGATGCCGAAGGACAGCGCCAGCTTCGAGGCGCCGCGCACCAGCAGCGTGGCGCCGATCACCAGGCCGGCAAGGCCGGCGACGAACAGCAGAGCGTCGGCCATGGTACGGAGATCTCCCGGGTCAGTGACTCGACTTGCTCGGCGCGTGCACCATCACGCGGTCGGTCAGTGCGATGGCCAGCGCGGAAAGCAGGAAGGCGATGTGGATCACCGTCTGCCACAGCAGCACCTTGTCGGTGTAGTTGGCCGCGTTGATGAAGGTCTTAAGCAGGTGGATCGAGCTGATGCCGATGATCGCCGTGGCCAGCTTGACCTTCAGCACCGAGGCGTTGACGTGGCTCAGCCACTCCGGCTGGTCCGGGTGGCCTTCGAGGTCGAGGCGCGAGACGAAGGTCTCGTAGCCGCCGACGATGACCATGATCAGCAGGTTGCTGATCATCACCACGTCGATCAGCGCCAGCACCACCAGCATGATGATGGTCTCGTTCAGCGCGGTGGGAGCGATGTCGCTCTTGTAGCCGATGCTCGAGACCAGCTTGTCCAGCGCGCCGGTGTTGCCGAAGGCGGCCTCGATCAGGTGGACCAGCTCGACCCAGAAGTGGAACACGTAGACCGCCTGCGCCAGGATCAGGCCCAGGTACAGCGGCAACTGCAGCCAGCGGCTGGCGAAGATCAGCCGCGGCAGGGGGCGCTGGGGGGAGAGCGTCGGCGGGCGGTCGGGGGCGGCCATGGTGATTTCGCTTGGTGTTGTTCCGGGTTTGGCGCAGGATTCTAGGCTGCGTAGCATGACGGCCGTGCCGGGGCGTCAGCCCTTCGTAAGAGCTTCTGCCTAATGTCCGGGCCAAAGCAACCACCACCATCGAGGAGACTTCATGAGCTCGAGCCACCTGTATCCGCCGCCTGAGAACGCCGTCAAGGGCGCCCACGTCTCGGGCATCGAGGCCTACAACACGCTGTGCGCCGAGGCGGAGGCCGACTACGAAGGCTTCTGGTCCCGCCAGGCGCGCGAGCTGCTCAGCTGGAAGAAGCCCTTCACCAAGGCGCTGGACGAGAGCGGCGCGCCGTTCTTCAAGTGGTTCGAGGACGGCACGCTCAACGTCTCCTACAACTGCCTGGACCGCAATGTCGAGAAGGGTCTGGGCGACAAGACCGCGATCATCTTCGAGGCCGACGACGGCAAGGTCACCAAGGTCAGCTACAAGACGCTGCTCGCGCAGACCTGCCAGCTCGCCAACGCGCTGAAGGCGCGCGGCATCAAGAAGGGCGACCGCGTCGTCATCTACATGTCGATGAGCGTCGAGGGCGTCGTCGCGATGCAGGCCTGCGCGCGCATCGGCGCCACCCACTCGGTGGTGTTCGGTGGCTTCTCGGCGCAGTCGCTGCGCGACCGCATCGAGGACGCCGGCGCGGTGGCCGTGATCACCGCCGACGAGCAGTTGCGCGGCGGCAAGCAGCTGCCGCTGAAGTCCATCGTCGACGAGGCGCTCGCGCTCGGCGGCTGTGATGCCATCAGGAACGTGATCGTCTACAAGCGCACCGGCGGCAACATCGCCTGGACCGCCGGCCGCGACGAGTGGCTGCACGACGTGGTGGCCAGCCAGAGCACCACCTGCGAGCCGGAGTGGGTCGGCGCCGAGCACCCGCTGTTCCTGCTCTACACCTCGGGCTCGACCGGCAAGCCCAAGGGCGTGCAGCACAGCACCGGCGGCTATCTGCTGCACGCAGCGCTGACCACCAAGTGGACCTTCGACCTGAAGGACAACGACATCTTCTGGTGCACCGCCGACATCGGCTGGGTCACCGGCCACACCTACATCGCCTACGGCCCGCTGGCCCTGGGCGGCACCGAGATCGTCTTCGAGGGCGTGCCCACCTACCCGGACGCGGGCCGCTTCTGGAAGATGATCCAGGACCACAAGGTCACGATCTTCTACACCGCGCCGACCGCCATCCGCTCGCTGATCAAGGCCGCCGAAGCCAATGACGCGGTGCACCCGAAGAGCTACGACCTGAAGAGCCTGCGCATCCTCGGCTCGGTGGGCGAGCCGATCAACCCTGCAGCCTGGGAGTGGTACCACCTGCACGTGGGCGGCGGCCGCTGCCCGATCGTCGACACCTTCTGGCAGACCGAGACCGGCGGCCACATGATCACGCCGCTGCCGGGCGCCACCACGCTGGTGCCGGGCTCCTGCACGCTGCCCTTCCCGGGCATCATGGCCGCGGTGGTCGACGAGACCGGCAAGGAAGTGCCCTGGGGCCAGGGCGGCATCCTGGTCGTCAAGCGCCCCTGGCCGTCGATGATCCGCACCATCTGGGGCGATCCGGAGCGCTTCAAGAAGAGCTACTACCCGGAAGACTTCAAGGGCAAGTACTACCTCGCCGGCGACGGTGCGATCCGCGACGAGAAGACCGGCTACTTCACCATCACCGGCCGCATCGACGACGTGCTGAACGTCTCCGGCCACCGCATGGGCACGATGGAGATCGAGTCGGCGCTGGTCTCGCACACCGAACTGGTGGCCGAGGCTGCCGTGGTCGGCCGCCCGGACGACACCACCGGCGAGGCGATCTGCGCCTTCGTCGTGCTCAAGCGTCCGCGCCCGACCGGCGAGGAGGCCAAGCGCATCGCCAAGGAACTGCGTGACTGGGTCGGCAAGGAGATCGGCCCGATCGCCAAGCCCAAGGACATCCGCTTCGGCGACAACCTGCCGAAGACCCGCTCGGGCAAGATCATGCGCCGCCTGCTGCGCTCGGTGGCCAAGGGCGAGACGATCACGCAGGACACGTCCACGCTGGAGAATCCGGCCATCCTCGATCAACTGTCACAGGTGAACTGAGCCTCGAAGCCTGAAGCGAAACGCGGCGCCCCGGCGCCGCGTTTTCGTTGGTGGCGACAGCGACTATTCGCGGGGCCTGAAGCTGATCTCGAAGGAGGAGGGCACACGCCCGTCGGTGTCGCGCGGCAGGATCTCGGTCTTGTCGATCGCGCGCAGCACAGCCTCGTCCCAGGCCGGCACGCCGCTGCTCTTGAGCAGGCGTTTGCCGATGATGGTGCCGTCGGGTGCCGCCTTGACCTCGACAGTCGCCAGCGGGTTGCCGGAGATGGTGTCGCTGAAGACGATGTTCGGCAGGATGCGCGCCTTGATTCGGCCGGCGTAGGTCGCCGACGGCCCGGCCGTGCGCGCGGCGGCGCCGGGCGAGTTCGGTGCGCCGTCGCCGGCCAGCGCGGCCATGCGGGCGATCTGGTCCTCGCGGCGCTTCTCCGCTGCGGCGGCCTCGGCGGCCTCGCGCTTCTTCTTCTCGGCCAACTCCTTCTTCTTCAGCTCGGCCTCGTCCTGCTTGCGCTGCGCTTCTTCCTTCTGGCGCTGCAGCTCCTCGCGCTTCGCCTCTTCCTTGCGCTTCTCTTCCTCGCGCTTCGCCTTCTCGATGGCGATCTGCGCGTCGGGCACCTTGGGCGTGGGCTCGACCTTGGGCGGTGGTGGTGGCTCGACCTTCTTCGGCTGCGGCGTCGGCTCCGGCTCCACCGGCTTGGGCGCGGCGATCTGCGGCACCGCTGCCCACAGCTCGGCCTCGACGCCGGCCGGGTCGCTGGTGCGCCAGCTGACGCTGAAGGCGATCGCCACCACCAGCAGCGCGTGCACGCCGAGCGCGAGCATCAGCCCGCGGCCGGTGCCGTCGGGGCTGCGCGGAATCAGCGCGTCGCGTGTCAGTACCGCCGAAGTCATGCCGCGCTCAGCCTCCGCTGCTCTTCACCGACAGGCCGACGCGCTGCACGCCGGCACGCTGCAGGGTGTCCATCACCTTGACGACCGATTCGTACTTCACCGCCTTGTCGGCCGAGATGACCACCGGCGTCTCGGCGTTGCCGGCCTGCACCTGCTTCACCCTCGCCGCGAGGTTCTTCAGCACGATGGGTTGTTCGTCCTTGCCGTCGACGCGCATCTTCAGCGCCTCGTCGTTGACGACGACGATCTCGATGACATGCTCCGGCGCCTTCTTCGCCTTGCCCACCGTCGGCAGGTCGATCACGCCGGTGGTGATCAGCGGCGCGGTGACCATGAAGATGATCAGCAGCACCAGCATCACGTCGATGAAGGGCACCATGTTGATCTCGCTGATGGTGCGGCGGCGCGAACCGCGGGCGGCGACGGCGGGCATGGCGGGCTCCGGTCAGCGCGAATGCTGGAAACCGCCGTGCACCTGCGCCGTGGCCGGCGTGGGCGGCGGCGGCGCGCCGGTGTTGCGCTGCAGGATGTTGGAGAACTCCTCGATGAAGGTCTCCTGCTGCATCGCGATGCGGTCGATCTGGCGCGCGAAGCGGTTGTAGGCGATCACCGCGGGGATCGCCGCGAACAGGCCGATCGCGGTCGCCACCAGCGCCTCGGCGATGCCGGGCGCGACGGTGGCCAGCGTCACCTGCTGCATGTTCGACAGGCCGACGAAGGCGTGCATGATTCCCCACACCGTGCCGAACAGGCCGACGTAGGGGCTGACCGAGCCGACCGAGGCGAGGAAGGACAGGTTCGATTCGACTGCGTCGATCTCGCGCTGGAAGCTCGCACGCATCGCACGGCGTGCGCCGTCGAGCAGCGCGCCGGGGTCGGTCACGCGCCTCTCGCGCAGCTTGAGGAACTCGCGCATGCCCGAGGCGAAGATGCGCTCCATCGGCGCGCCGTCGGTGCGCTTGGCAGCGTCCGAGTACAGCTCGTTGAGGTTGCGCCCGGCCCAGAACTCGCGCTCGAACTCCTCGTTCTCGCCATTGACGCGCTTGAGGCCGAACAGCTTGCCGAAGATGACCGTCCAGCTCGCCAGCGAGGCGAGCAGCAGGCCGGCCATGACCAGCTGCACGACGAGGCTGGCCTGCGTGACGAGGGTGAAGATGGACAGGTCTTGGTTCATCGCAGTGTCTGGAGGATGGCCGTCGGAATTCGACGGGGGGTGAAAGTTCCGGCATCGACGCAGCCGATGCGGATGCTGCCTTCGGCCAGCAGCGTGGCGGTGCCGGCGTCGTCGCGCCAGGCCTGCTGGTGCACGACCATCGAGGCGCGGCCGACATCCTGCGGCTGCACCGTCACCTCGAGCAGGTCGTCCAGCCGCGCCGGGCTGAGGTAGCGCAGCGAAGTATCGGCGACCACGAAGATCGCACCTGTGTCGGTTCGCAAGCGCTGCTGCGCGAAGCCAAGGGCGCGCAGCCACTCGGTGCGCGCACGTTCGAAGAACTTCAGGTAGTTCGCATAGAACACCACGCCGCCGGCGTCGGTGTCCTCCCAGTACACGCGCAGCGTGTGGCGAAACGGCGTGGGGTTGTCGGTTCGGGCCAAGCCCGGATTATCGCTGCACCCGCTGGTAGACCGGGCCCCACAGCGGATGGCCGGCCTCCGACTTGCTCAGCGCAAACGCCGGGTCGGCCGCACGCGCGGCGCGGAACTGCGCCTCGCAGTCGGCGCTGCGGTTGCTGGTGCAGTAGACGAAGGCAAGCAGCTTGTGCGCGGCGGCGCGGTCGCGTGGCGAGACCAGGCCGGCCTGCAGCGCGGCCAGCAGGTTCTTCTCGGCCGCCGGGTATTGGGCGTCGTCGTAGGCGCGCATGCCGGCGAGCAGCGCCTTCTCGGCCGGGCGCTCGGCGACGTCGAGCAGGCCGACCGGTGCCGTCTCGGTGACGGTCGGCTGCTGGGCGCAACCCACCAGCAACCCCAGCAGGGCGGACAGGGCAATGGCAGCGATCCGAAGGCTCATGATCCGAACTTGTGCTTGAGGTTGACCGGCTGGCCGGGCGCGACGCTGATCGTCGCGCTGTAGGGCGGGAAGTCGGCGTTGCGGATGACGATCTGGTGCCGGCCCTCGGGCAAGGTCAGTTCGTTCAGCGGCGGCGTGGTGCCCACCGGCGTGCCGTTGACCTCGATGTTGCCCCAGGGGCTGACGGCGATGCGCACGCTGCCCGTGCCGGTGGCTGCGGCCGGCGCGGCAGCCTTGCGCGCCTCGCGCGGCGGGCGGGCGAGCTTGGCCGGCGCCGGCTTGGCAGCGGCACGGGGCGGCTCGGCCGGTGCCGGCGGCTCGGCGATGGTGGCCGGCGCAGCCGCGAGTTCGACCGGCGCGGCGGGAGTGGCTGCCTCGATGGTGGTGGGTGCCGCGGGCGCCACCGTGGCGGCCGGCGCCGGCGCAGGTTCAGGAGCCGGGATCGTCGCGGGCGCCGGCGCCACCGACGCCGATGCCGATGCCGATGCCATCGCCTCGGCGGGCGCCGACCGCTGCATCGCCACCCAGACCAGTACCGCACCCACGCCGAGCACCAGCCCGGCGGTGATGGCGACCAGGCTGCGCTTGCGCCGCGGCAGGGCGTCGGCGCCGTCTGGCGGCAGGCTCTCGGGCGAGTTGGCGTTCTCGTCCAGCCAGTGGCGAAGTTCGCGCGACAGCGCGCGCGCCGAGCGGTAGCGGTGCTCCGGGTCCTTTTCCATCGCCCGCGCGGCAATCTCGGCCAGCGCCGTGGGCACGTTCGCATCGAGCTCGTCGGCCCGCGGCGGCTTGTGGTCGAGCACCGCGTTGGTGATCTCGCTGAGCGTGCTGCCGCGGAAGGGCTTCTGGTCGGTCAGCAGTTCGTAGAGCACCACGCCGAGCGAGAACACGTCGGCGCGGCGGTCCACCGTCTGCTGGCGCGCCTGCTCGGGCGCCATGTAGTAGGGCGAGCCAGCAGCGACATCGCCGGCGCCGTCGTGCTGGTGGGCGATGCGCGCGATGCCGAAGTCGAGCACGCGCGGCTGCGTGCGCCCGACCATGAAGATGTTCGCCGGCTTGATGTCGCGGTGCACCACGCCCTTGCTGTGCGCGTAGGCCAGCGCATCGGCGACGCGGCGCACGATGGTCGCCGCCTGCGCCGGCGTCGGCCGCCAGCCTTCCTGGCGCAGCTGGCGCAGGTCGCGGCCCTTGAGCAGCTCCATGGCGATGTAGGCGCTCTGGTCGCTGACGCCGGCGTCGAACACCGTCACGATGTGCGGGTGCGACAGGCCGCCGGCGGCGCGGGCCTCGTTCAGGAACAGTGCGTTGAAGGCCTCGCGCTCTTCCGGCGCGATCTCCAGGTTCAGGGTCTTGATCGCGATGAGGCGCGACAGCAGCGGATCGTGCGCGGCGTAGACGGTGCCCAGCCCTCCGGCGCCGATCTTGTACTTGAGCGCATAGCGGCCGATGTGCCCGATGGTGGGCATCTGGTCATCGGGCTGGTTCGGCGGATTGGTCGGGAAGGCCCTCGCCGGCCCGGGTGGTGCGCCGATGTCGGTATCGCCCCACGGCGCGATGTCGGACGCGGTGGGCGGCAGGGTCGGTGCTGCGGGCTCGACCGGCTCGGTGTCCGGCGCCACGGGCCGCTGCGAGGGGCTCGGTGAAGTCACCGCGGGAGCTTAGTGCACCGCCTGGGGGCGAGCGCGTGAAAAACGCCCAGTTGAGCGACGTTAGTAACAGCTTCTCACCAAAGTTTGACCTGTGCCCGTGCCGGGCGTCACGCGCGCGCCACGAGCACCTCGGCCAGCCGCGTCATCGCCTCGTTCAGCTGGTCCATCGAGTTGGCATAGGACAGACGCACGAAACGCTCGGTGCCATGGCGGCCGAAGTCGCGCCCGGGCGTGAGTGCGACGTGGGCACGGCGCATCACGTCGAAGACGAAGTCCCAGCTGCTGCTCGCATGTGCCGAGCAGTCGGCCCAGGCGTAGAAGGCGCCGTCGGGCATCACCGGAACCGTCAGGCCGAGCGCGTTCAGGGCCGGAACCACCACGTCACGCCGGGCCTTGAACTCGCTGCGGCGGCGTTCGTACTCGGCAATCGACTCCGGCTCGAAGCAGGCCAGCGCCGCATGCTGCGACAGCGTGGAGGCGCAGATGAAGAGGTTCTGCGCGAGCTTCTCGACCGCTGGGACCAGCGACACCGGCAGCACCATCCAGCCCAGCCGCCAGCCGGTCATCGAGAAGTACTTCGAGAAGCTGTTGATCGAGATGACGTCGTCGCCATGCGCCAGTGCGCTGGTGCCGAAGCGCTCGTCGTAGCTCAGGCCGAGGTAGATCTCGTCGACGATCGCGAAGCCGCCGCGCGCACGCACTGCGGCCACGATGCGGCCCATCTCGGCCGGGTCGATCGAGGTGCCGGTGGGGTTGGACGGCGAGGCCAGCAGCACGCCGCGCGTGCGCTCGCCCCAGGCTGCTTCGACGCCGGCGGCGTCGGGCTGGAAGCGCTGTTCCGGCCCGCAGGGCAGCAGCACCGGCACGCCGTCGGCGGCGGCGACGAAGTGGCGGTTGCAGGGGTAGCTCGGGTCGGGCATCAGCACCTCGTCGCCGCGCTCGACCAGCGCCAGGCAGGCGAGCTGCAGCGCCGCCGAGGCGCCCGCGGTGATCACGATGCGCGAGGGCGCGATGTCCAGGCCGAAACGCTGCGCGTACCAGCCGCTGAGGCGCTCGCGCAGCGCCTCCAGCCCGACGGCGTGGGTGTACTGCGTGCGGCCGCCACGCAGCGCGCGCTCGGCGGCCTCGCGCACCAGCGGCGGGGCGGTGAAGTCGGGCTCGCCGATGTTGAGGAAGACCATCGGCTTGTCGCGCCAGGCAGGCGAGCGTGCCAGTTCGCTGGCCGCCTTGGCGCACTCCATCACGTAGAAGGGCTCGATGTGATCGAGCCGCGAGGCTGTCCGCATGGAGCTGCTCAGCGCCGTGCTGCGCGCGCCGCCTGCACCTCGACCGGCCGCAGTTCGGCGGCCGCCTTGTCGAGCACGCCGTTGACGTACTTGTGGCCGTCGGTGCCGCCGAAGTTCTTGGCCAGTTCCACCGCCTCGTTGATCGCCACCTTGTAGGGCACGTCGATGCAGTGCTTGAGCTCGTAGGTGCCGATCATCAGCACGCCGTGCTCGATCGGCGACAGCTCCGTGGTCTTGCGGTCGACGTGCCTGGCGAGCACGGCGTCGATGTCGGCCGCCTCGGCGATGCAGCCATGCAGCAGGGCGTCGAAGTGGGCCGCGTCGACTTCCGAGAAGCCGTCCTGCTCGCGCATGTGGGCGTCGATCACGCCGGGCTCGCCGCCGCCGATCAGCCATTCGTACAGGCCCTGCAGCGCCGCCTCGCGCGAGCGGCGGCGTGCAGAGGGCGGACGCTGGCCCGGCGCACGCGGCTTGGGCTTCTTCTTCTCGGGCGTATCGGTCACGACAGGTCTTCCAGCAGGTTGGCCATCTCGACCGCCACGCGTGCGGCGTCACGGCCCTTCTCCTCGGCGCGGGCCCAGGCCTGGGCCTCGTTCTCGACGGTGAGGATGGCGTTGGCGATCGGCAGGTGGTGGTCCAGCGAGACGCGGGTGACGCCGGCGCCGCTCTCGTTGGCGACCAGCTCGAAATGGTAGGTCTCGCCGCGGATGATGCAGCCCAGCGCGACCAGCGCGTCGAAGTCCTCGCTCTCGGCCAGCGCGTCGAGTGCCAGCGGCACTTCCAGCGCGCCGGGCACGGTGACGTGGCGGATGTGGCGTTCGTTGACGCCGAGCGCCTTCAGTTCGGCCAGGCAGCTCTCGGCGAGCTTGGCGGTGAGCGCGGCGTTGAAACGCGCCTGCACGATGCCGATGCGCAGGTCCTGCCCTTCGAGGCTGGCGGCGTTGCCCTTGTCAGCGTCCTGCATGGCGGTCTTTCGTCGAGTCGTTCATTCCTGGGCCGACACGAAGCCGGTCACTTCCAGCCCGTAGCCGGTCATGCTGGGCATGCGGCGCGGGCTGCCGAGCAGACGCATCTTCGCGATGCCCAGCTCGCGCAGGATCTGCGCGCCGACGCCGTAGGTGCGCAGGTCCATCTGGCCACGCACCGGCGCGCTCTCGCGCTTGCGGCCATCGACCTGCGGCAGCAGGGCCGCCACGTCCTCGCCGCAGTTGAGCAGCAGCGCTGCGCCGCGCTGCGCGGCCTGGATGGCTGCCAGCGCCTTCGGCAGCGGCCACGAATGGCCGCAGATGCCGGTGTCGAGCAGGTCCATCACCGACAGCGGCTCGTGCACGCGCACCAGCACCTCGTCGTCGGGCGTCCATCGGCCGTGCACCAGCGCGAGGTGCAGGCCGCCGGTACGGTCGCGGAAGGCGGTGCAATCGAACTCGCCTTGCGCCGTGGACAGCTTGCGCGAACCGGCACGCTCGATCAGCGACTCGTTGCGGCTGCGGTACTCGATCAGGTCGGCGATGGTGCCGATCTTCAGGCGGTGTTCGCGCGCGAACTCGATCAGGTCGGGCAGGCGCGCCATCGTGCCGTCGTCCTTCATGACCTCGCAGATCACCGCGGCGGGCGTCAGCCCGGCCATGCCGGCGAGGTCGCAGCCGGCCTCGGTGTGACCGGCGCGCATCAGCACGCCGCCGTCCTGCGCCTGCAGCGGGAAGATGTGGCCCGGCTGCACCAGGTCGCGGGCCTGGGCATTGCGCGCCACTGCGGCCTGCACGGTGCGGGCGCGGTCGGCAGCCGAGATGCCGGTGGTCACGCCCTCGGCCGCCTCGATCGAGACGGTGAAGGCGGTGCCGGTCTTCTGGCCGTTGCGTGCGGCCATGGGCGTGAGTTGCAGCCGCTCGCAGCGTTCGCGCGTCAGCGTCAGGCAGATCAGCCCGCGGCCGAACCTGGCCATGAAGTTGATCGCCTCGGGCGTGACGTGGTCGGCGGCGAGCACGAGGTCGCCCTCGTTCTCGCGGTCTTCCTCGTCGACGAGGATGACCATGCGGCCGGCGGCCAGCTCGGCCACCAGTTCCGGAATCGGGGAAATGGACATGGCGGAATTGTAGGTGGCGGGGTGCGTTGCGCCCCGGTGGAGCAGGCTCAGTGCCGCGGCAGCGAGCCGCCGAGCATGCGCTCGACGTAGCGGGCGATCAGGTCGATCTCGAGGTTGACGCGGCTGCCGGCGCGCAGCGTGCCCAGCGTGGTGTTTTCGATCGTGTGCGGGATCAGGTTGATGCTGAACTCGCAGCGGTCCTGGTGGTCGACGACGCGGTTGACGGTCAGGCTGACGCCGTTGACGGTGATCGAGCCCTTGTAGGCGAGGAAGCGCGCCAGCGCCGGGGGTGCGCTGATGCGCAGCTCCCACGACTCGCCGACCGGTTCGAACAGCACCACCGCGCCGATGCCGTCGACATGCCCGCTGACCAGGTGGCCGCCGAGGCGGTCGTTCGCGCGCAGCGCCTTCTCCAGGTTGACCGGGCCAGGTTCGCCGAGCCCGGCGGTCTTGTCCAGGCTCTCGGCCGAGATGTCGATGGTGAACTGGCGCGCGCCGGGCGACAGAGTGGTGACGGTCATGCAGGCGCCGTTGAGCGCGATGCTGTCGCCCAGCACCACGTCGTCGAGGTAGCCGGCGGGCGCCTCGATGGTCAGGCGCCGCCCGTGGGATGCGTCGCCGCCGAGCGGCGTGGCGTCGACGATGCGGCCGACGCCGGTGATGATGCCGGTGAACATGGGGGCGATTGTCGCAGGGCGCGGCCGCCCCACGAGTCGCCTGGGTGTCAGAACGCCTCGCGCCCCGGCGGGCGGGCGATCAGGCGCAGGTCGTCGCCGAGGCGATCGACACTCGTCCAGTGCAGGTCCAGCGTGTCCTGCAGGCGCTCGAGCGGGCCGAACGCCGCCAGCTCGCGGCCGACGCCGAGCAGCCGCGGCGCCATGTAGACGAGGAACTCGTCGACCAGGCCTTCGCGCACCAGCGAGCCATTGAGTTTGTGGCCGGCCTCGACGTGCAGTTCGTTGACGCCACGCGCCGCCAGATCGGCGAGCATCGCCGCCAGGTCGACCTTGCCGCCCGGGCCGGGCGCGAAGGCGATCTCGGCGCCTGAGGCCTTCAGCGCCGCCTCGCGCGCGGCGTCGGGGTGCGCAGCGTAGATCAGAACCGCGCCGGGCGGGGCGAGCAGCTTCGCCGTGACTGGCGTTTCCAGCCGCGAATCGACCACCACGCGCATCGGCTGGCGTGGCGTCTCGACCAGGCGCACGTCGAGCCGTGGATCGTCGTCATGCACCGTGCCCACGCCGGTGAGCACCGCGCTGGCGCGGCGGCGGAAGGCATGGCCGTCGGCGCGCGCATCCGGCCCGGTGATCCACTGGCTCACGCCGTTGGGCAGCGCGCTGCGCCCGTCCAGCGACACCGCGACTTTCAGGCGCACCCACGGCCGGCCGCGCACGATGCGCGAGAAGAAGCCGATGTTCAGCTCGCGCGCCTCGGTGGCGAGCAGGCCGCTTTCCACGGTGATGCCGGCGGCGCGCAGCCGCGCCGCGCCCTGGCCGGCGACCTGCGGGAACGGATCCTCGATCGCCATCACCACGCGGCCGATGCGGGCAGCGATCAGCGCATCGCAGCACGGCGGCGTGCGGCCATGGTGGGCGCAGGGCTCCAGCGTCACGTAGGCGGTGGCGCCGTGCAGGATCTCGTGCTGCGACTCGGCCTCGCGCAGCGCCATCACCTCGGCGTGCGGCCCGCCGGCCTGCTGCGTGCGGCCTCGGCCGATCACGCGGCCGTCGGGCGCGACGATCACGCAGCCGACGCGCGGGTTGGGCTCGGTCAGGCCGACGGACTGCTCGGCCAGCGCGAGCGCCTCGTGCATCGGCGTGGGGAAGTTCGGCGAGGACATGCGCCGCATTCTGCGTGATCAGTGCGCGCTTCAGCGTGCCAGCAGCAGGGCGCCGGCGGCCGCTGGGTCGCTCGCGCCGATCAGCGTGGCGAGGGCGACCTGCTGTGCCTCGCCGTTGCGGTCGGGCCAGCGGACCACGATCTCGACGCTGCGCGAGCGTGGCCACGCCGCCGCATCGACGCGCCGCTGCACCGTGTAGGGCGGGCTGCCCAGGCCGTCGGGCTCGACGGTGTAGGCCGCGCTCGCGATCGCCTCGAACGACGTCGCGGCGATGCCGCGCAGCGTTTCGACGTCCTGCTGCGCCAGGCGCGTGGCCTCGCTGCGCTGGCGGGCCAGTTCGGCATGCTGGCGCAGTTCGGGCTGCATCCGCACGACGGCAAGCATGCCCAGCGACAGCACGAGGAAGGCGATCAGGGCCTCGATCAGCGTGACGCCGCGCTGGGCCCGGCGAAGGGGGTGTTTCATCGTCGGGTCTCCGGTGGATCAGAAGTCGCGCCAGCTGCCGGGCAGGCGGACGAAGCTGCCCTGGCGCGTGCGCAGGGCGTCGAGCACGTCGGCATCGCGTGTGAGCACGAGCGAGGTGTCTCCGCCCGCTGCGCCCTCGCTGAACAGCGCGCCGTTGACCGTCGCCGCCGGCGCGGACCAGGCGATGCCGTTGCCGTACAGCACGCCGTGCAGCGTCACCGCCCCCTGCAACTGGACCGTGCCGCTGGCGACGATGAGCATCGGGCGCTGCGGTGTGCCGAGCGTCAACGGGCCGCGCAGCAGCAGGTCACCAGGCAGGGCGACGAGCGTCACGCCTTCGCTGGCGAGTGCGGCCAGCGCCGCGCTGCACTCGCCCTGGCAGTCCAGCGTGCGAACGGCCGGCTGGCGCAACCACGCCGCCTTCGACACGCCGAAGTGGGCAGCAAAGAAGCTGGCCGGCTCGACCGCCGCCGGTCGCATCGTCAGCGCCGCGGCGGGCGGCGACGCCAGGGCCGGCTGCAGCGCCAGCACGGCCGCGTGGCGCGACACCGCGCGGTCGCTGCCGCTGCCATCCGGGCGGCACTCGCCGCTCCAGCGGCTGCAGCCGACGGCGCTCAGTCGCAGCAGGCCCGGGTGCGGGCCGGGTTCGAGGCGCAGGGCGAAGGCCGCGCCGTTGGCGACAGTGGTGTCGGGGAAGGCCGCGGTGTCGGCGGGGCAGCCGCAGGCCCAGCCCTCGGCGCCGAACACGCAGGCCGGGCGCAGTTCGCGGGGCGTGAGGGCCGCACTGGCGGTGTTGAGATGTCGCTCGCGAAAGCTCGCACCGCCCGCCGCCAGGAGACAGTCGTCGCCGCGGGCAGTACTGTCGTTCAGCAGCGCGGTGGCCCACTCGAGCCCCGCCTCGGCGGCTTCGAACGCCAGGGTCGATTCGCTCTGGTTGGCCGACTGGCGCAGCTCGAGCAGCAGGTTGCGGTTGGCGGCGACGAGCGCGAGCAGCATTGCGGCCAGCAGCATCAGCGCGACGGCAAGCGTCGCCGCGCCGCGCTGGGAACGGGGCATCGGTGTCTTCATCGTGGGGCTCCAGGTCGGGCTCAGGCCGGGCAGGCGCCGGCCACGTGCTCGTTGCGCAGTTGCACGCGGCTCGACAGGCGGCGGATCAGGTCGGCGTCGCCGGCAGCGCGGGCGGTGATGCGGATGGTGACGCTGCGCTGTTCGATGCGCGGGCCGCAGGCCTCGCCTGGCGGGCACGGCGTCGTGCAGTGCTCCGCCAGCGGGGTCGACTGCAGTTCCGGCGTCACGCTGAACTCGGTGACCACCAGCGTGCCCGCATCGGTCAGCGCCTGCCAGTGGCCGGCACCGAGCAGCAGTTCGAGCACGCCGTTGCGCAGGCGCAGGCCGAACTGTTCGTTGCCGTCGAGCAGCTGGTTCTCGGTGCTGTCGCGTGAGTAGGCGAACTGCGCAGCGTCCGATGCCGCCGCCTGCGGCGCGAACGCCGCATACGGATTGGCCGTGCCGGCCGCCGGCGCCGCCCAGTGGCCGGCGCGGCGCAGGTCGCGGGCGATGATGTCGGCAGCGCTGCGCAGTTCCTGCATCAGGCGCATCGCGGCGGTGGCGCTGCGGTGTTCGCGCCACTGGCCCGCCAGCGGCGACAGGCCGGCAGCGCTGATGAACAGGCCCAGCGCCAGGCCGATCATCAGCTCGACGAGCGAGAGACCCTTCTGCTGCGTGTGCATGGTGGCGCTCCGCTCAGAGGCCCCAGCAGCGGCGGTTCGCTGCTGCATCGTTGGCCACACGATCGTCCTCGCCGGAGCGGAGGGTCGGCGTGCCGTCGATGACGCTCAGTTTCAGCACCCGGCACCGCACATCGCCCGCCTGCGAGCCGGTCGCGCGGGCCATCAGCTCGTAGCCGCGTTCGTCGGCCGACTGCATCTCGAGCAGGTAGTGCCCGGCACTGGAGCGGTCGGCCGTGCGCAGTTCGGCCAGGCCGGCATAGCGGCGGCGGTTGGCGTAGCTTCGCTCCTGCGCGATCTGCACCTGCGCCACGGCCACCAGCGCATCGGCGCGGCGTGCCTTGTGCAGGCTGCTCTGGAAGCTCGGCCAGGCGATGCTGGACAGCACGCTGGCGATGCCCAGCACGCTCAGGATCTCGATCAGCGTGAAGCCGCGGGCGGCGCGGCGTGCGTTCGGGGTCTGACGGGTCATGGCGGTTCCTCCTCGGTTCGACTGGGGTTCGGTGGGCGCTTCAGCAGGGGTGATAGCCCGCCACGCCGGCCAGCGGCGAGCAGCTGCGCACGCGGCCCATGACGTTGATCACGTGGTGGATCGCGCGGCCATCGCCCAGGGCGATGCGCCAGGTCGCGGTGGGCGTCGCTGTGCCGTGCAGCGGGTCGAAGGCGATCGACGCGGTGTTCGACTGCAGCGAAACCCGTGCGCCGGAACCCCAGGCCACGCTGCGGATCGGCGTGCTGCCGGGCGTGCAGTGCGCCTGGCCGTCGGCATCGCAGCCGCAGGCCTCGGCCGGGCCGGTGTGAAGCAGGTAGCAGGCGGAGGCGGCGTGCCAGCTCAGCCGCACCACGCGGTTGCGCGCGATGCTTTCGTTGCGGGCGAGCTGCAGGTCGGCGGCGAACTGCGTGGCGGCGGCGTCGAGCCGGTAGCGGTCGATCAGCCGCTGGAAGCCGGGAGCGGCCGAGGTGGTCGTGATCGCGACGATGGCGAGGACGACCGCGGCTTCGACGAGCGTCAGGCCGTGCTGGCCGTGCTGGTCGTGTTGGCCGTGCTGTGGGCGGTGGGGTTCCATGCTGTGCTCCGCGAGTGGCGATGCACAGACTCTAGGAATCGCAGCGTCGGCGCGCGTCCCACGCAGGGGCGGGCCTGCAGGCCTCGCAGCGGTGCGCCCGCTGCGGTGTCCCCCGCTCGGGGGAGGGTCAGCGGGGCAGCCTCAAATGTCTCTGATGAGCTGCCGGAACTCGTCCACGTCCTCGAAGGAGCGGTAGACGGACGCGAAGCGCACGTAGGCGACCTTGTCGATGCGCTTGAGCTCGCGCATCACCAGCTCCCCCAGCCGGGTGGAGCTGACTTCCTTGGCGCCGCTGTTGAGCAGCTTGTCCTGGATGCGCTCGACCGCGGCGTCGATCTGCTCGACGCTGACCGGCCGCTTGCGCAGCGCCAGCGCCATCGAGGCGCGCAGCTTGGCGAGTTCGAACTCGGCGCGCGTGCCGTCCTTCTTGACGACGGAGGGCAGCGCGATCTCGGCCCGCTCGTAGGTGGTGAAGCGCTTGTCGCAGTGCTGGCAGCGCCGCCGCCGGCGCACCACGTCGCCTTCGTCGGACTCGCGCGTCTCGACGACCTGGGTCTCGTCGTGGCTGCAGAAGGGGCAGCGCATGCCAGCGGCCGGCGGCCGTGTCAGCGGTAGACGGGGAAGTCGCGCGTCAGCGCCGCGACCTTGGCACGCACCGCGGCGATGTTCGCCTCGTCGTGCGGCTTGTCGAGCACGTCGGCGATCAGGCTGGCGGTCATGCGCGCCTGCTCTTCCTTGAAGCCGCGCGTGGTCATCGCCGGCGAGCCGAGGCGGATGCCGCTGGTCACCATCGGCTTCTGCGGGTCGTTCGGGATGCCGTTCTTGTTGCAGGTCATGTGCGCCGCGCCAAGGATGCCTTCGGCCTCCTTGCCGGTCAGGCCCTTGGGGCGCAGGTCGACCAGCATCACGTGGCTCTCGGTGCGGCCGCTGACGATGCGCAGGCCGCGCTGCACCAGCGTCTCGGCCATCGCCGCGGCGTTCTTCACCACCTGCTGCTGGTAGACCTTGAACTCGGGCGACAGCGCCTCCTTGAAGGCCACCGCCTTGCCGGCGATCACATGCATCAGCGGGCCGCCCTGGATGCCGGGGAAGATCGCGCTGTTGACCTTCTTGGCGATCTCCTCGCCGCGCATCAGGATCAGGCCGCCGCGCGGGCCGCGCAGCGTCTTGTGGGTGGTCGAGGTGACGACGTCGGCGAAGGGCACCGGATTCGGGTACACGCCCGCGGCGATCAGGCCGGCGTAGTGCGCCATGTCGACCATGAAGTAGGCGCCGATGGCCTTGGCCACCTTCGCGAAGCGCTCGAAGTCGATGCGCAGCGCGTAGGCCGAGGCGCCGGCGATGATCAGCTTCGGCTTGTGCTCGTGCGCGAGCCGCTCCATCGCGTCGTAGTCGATCTCTTCCTTGGCGTTCAGGCCGTAGCTCACCACCTTGAACCACTTGCCGCTCATGTTCAGCGGCATGCCGTGGGTCAGATGGCCGCCTTCGGCCAGGCTCATGCCCATGATGGTGTCGCCCGGCTGCAGCAGGCCGAAGAACACGCCCTGGTTGGCCTGCGAGCCGGAGTTCGGCTGCACGTTGGCGAACTCGGCGCCGAACAGTTGCTTCGCACGCTCGATGGCCAGTTGCTCGACCACGTCGACGTTCTCGCAGCCGCCGTAGTAGCGCTTGCCCGGGTAGCCCTCGGCGTACTTGTTGGTGAGCTGCGAGCCCTGCGCGGCCATCACCGCCGGCGAGGCGTAGTTCTCCGAGGCGATCAGCTCGATGTGGTCTTCCTGGCGCTGGTTCTCGCGCTGGATGGCGACCCAGATCTCGGGGTCGACGTTGGCAACGGTGGAAGCGGTACGGTCGAACATGACGGCAGTCCTTGACAGCAGAGGATCCCGGCGCAGGCCGCACGCGATGCGACCGCAGGGCTGCCCAGGCGAACGGCTGATGCGACGCCCGCAATTGTCGGGCGCCGACCGCGCTTCCCGGTGGTACACCACCTCAGGCCCCGGGGAGGGGCCGCATCGCCAGTCGCGCGGTGGCGGGAGTTTAGCGGAGGCGCGCCGGGCCGGTCAGCGCAGCCACGCCACCTGTTCGGTGGGTTCGCCTTGCTCGGCCGGCGCGGCGGCCGGCTGCGGCTCGCTGCGCTGCGCGCCGGAGGCAGCGGTCGACACCGGAATCAGCGCCACGTTGGCCGGCACCGACTTGCCGGCGGCGATCTGGCGCAGGTTGGCCTGCTCGGCCAGCACCTTGCCGGCGTAGCCGCCGTCGTCTTCCAGGTTGGCCGCGCCGACGTAGTAGCGCAGGCCGGCTTCCAGGCTGCCGGCGCGCGAGATGCACTCCTTGAGCACCTGCACGCCGACGCGCAGGTTGGTCACCGGGTCGAAGGCGGCATGGTTGCCGCCGAAGGCCTCGTACTTGTCGTCGTGGATCTTGGTCATGACCTGCATCAGGCCCTGGGCGCCGACCGAACTCTGCGCGAACGGGTTGAAGCTCGACTCGACCGCCATGATCGCCAGGATCAGCGTCGGATCGAGATTGGCGCGCTCGCCCACGGCCCAGGCCTCCTGGACCAGGCGGCTGATCGGTTCCGGCGCGACGCGGTAGCGGCGCGAGATCCAGTGCGCCACGGCGGCTTGCTGGCGGGTCAGTTCCTTCGGGTCGGCGGCGGTGGCGCGGGTGATCGCGCCCGGCTCGCTGAGCTGGCTGGCCAGCAGTTCCGCCGGCTCGGCGCGCGCTTCGTGGCGGGCTTGCAGCCAGCCCAGCACGTGCGTCTCTGCAGACTGGCGCAACTCGGGCCGACCGAGCGCAAACACCGCGCCGGCGACGATCAGCAGGCCGACCAGTGCCAGCATGTTGTGGCTGACCTCGAGCAAGCCGTGCCCGACGTCCTTCAGGAACACCGTGGCCGACTCGCCGATGGCATCGCGCACCCGCAGGGCACGCGTCAAGCATCGCTTCAGCGTTGTCATGTCACTCCTTTGTCTGCGCCGCCGGCCCGGTTGGGCAACCCCGCTGCAAGGTGCGCGCGGGGCGACGGTGATAATCCTGGGCCGGTCTTGCGGTGCCGTCTTGCGCGGCGTCTTCCGGCAGCGAATCGAACCTGGGTTCGACTGTGGCAGCGGCTCGGCTGCCTCTCTATCCCTGCACCGAGGGTTGGGGTTATCCCTTGGTGGTGCAAACGGGCCGAATTCTAGGAAGCCATTTCATAACCGGTCAAGGTTATTGATCCTGTTCTTAATTACGATTTCGTATGAAGTACCGAGATCTTCGTGAGTTCATCGCCGGCCTGGAGGCGCTTGGAGAGCTGCGCCGGGTCGCCGAGCCAGTCTCCGCGCGGCTGGAAATGACAGCGGTCAGTGACTTCGTGCTGCGCCAGGGTGGCCCGGCACTTTTGTTCGAACGACCCGACGGTTACAACTATCCCGTGCTCGCCAACCTGTTCGGCACGCCCCGGCGGGTGGCGCTCGGCATGGGCGCCACCGAGGTGAGTGAGCTGCGCGAGGTGGGTCAGCTGCTGGCACGACTGAAGGAGCCGGAGCCACCGAAGGGCCTCAAGGACACGGGCCGGTTGTTACAAATGGCGAAGGCGGTCTGGGACATGAAGCCTGCCGTGGTGCGCCATGTGCCCTGTCAGGAAGTGATCCTGGAAGGTTCGGACCTCGACCTGACCCGCCTGCCGGTGCAGACCTGCTGGCCGGGCGACGCCGGCCCCCTGATCACGTGGGGGCTGGTGGTGACGCGCGGCCCGCAGGGCGGGGCGAACGCACGCTCGCGGCAGAACCTGGGCATCTACCGCCAGCAGGTGATCGGGCGGCGCCAGGTGATCATGCGCTGGCTGGCGCACCGCGGCGGCGCGCTCGACTTCCGCGAGTTCGCGCTGGCCCGGCCGGGCCAGCCGTTTCCGATCGCCGTCGCGCTCGGCGCCGACCCGGCGACCATCCTCGGCGCGGTGACGCCGGTGCCCGACACGCTGTCCGAGTACCAGTTCGCCGGCCTGCTGCGCGGCAGCCGCACCGAGGTAGCCGACACCGCCGTGGGCGACGCCGGGGTGATGCTGCAGGTGCCGGCCAGTGCCGAGTTCGTGCTCGAAGGCCGCATTCCGGCGGCCGAGCCAGGCTGGACGGGCACCAGCGAGCATGGTGTGGCGATGAAGGAGATCAACGGCTACCTGCACGCGCTGGAAGGGCCGTTCGGCGACCACACCGGCTATTACAACGAACAGGACTGGTTCCCGGTGTTCGAGATCACGCGCCTCACGCACCGCCGTGACCCGATCTACCACTCCACCTACACCGGCAAGCCGCCCGACGAGCCGGCTGTGCTGGGCGTGGCGCTCAACGAGGTGTTCGTGCCGATCCTGCAGAAGCAGTTTCCGGAGATCGTCGACTTCTACCTGCCGCCCGAGGGCTGCAGCTACCGCATGGCGATCATCAGCATCCGCAAGGCCTACCCCGGTCATGCCAAGCGGGTGATGTTCGGGCTGTGGAGCTTCCTGCGTCAGTTCATGTACACCAAGTTCATCGTGGTGACCGACGACGACGTCGACATCCGCCGCTGGGAAGAGGTGATCTGGGCCATCACCACGCGCATGGACCCATTGCGCGACACCACGCTGGTGGGCAACACGCCGATCGACTACCTCGACTTCGCCTCGCCGGTCAGCGGCCTGGGCGGCAAGATGGGCCTGGACGCCACCAACAAGTGGCCCGGCGAGACCACGCGCGAGTGGGGGCGCACGATCCGCATGGATGCGGCCGTCGAGCGCCGTGTCGCCGACATCGTGTCCCGGATCACCAAGCCGGCTGTCTGACAAGAGGGTTCACGAGCAGCCCGCCGTGCTTGAAGTCGGCGCGCTCATGGCCTAGTTTTGTGAGGCCTGCCTGCAGGCAAACCCGATGGCGCAGTCCCTGCGCGCCAGGAGCCCCGGACCACTTTCCTCCGGAGCCCCAACCGGTGGCGTCAGCCACCCGCCCCTCCCACCTCTGGTCGGGAGGGGTTTGTCTTTGTGGCCGTCGAGTTCCCTGCTCTCAGCGCGGGCCCATCGGCAGGCCCTCGTGCAGGGCCACTCGTTCCAGCGCCTCCTCGAAGCGGGCCCGTGCGCCGGCGGTCACCGCGCCGAGGTAGGCATGCAGTTCGGCGTCCGCCGGGCTGCGATGGGCGCACTCTGCGCTGTAGCGCTCGAAGTGGGTCAGTTGCATCAGCAGTTCGGCGATGTGGCGTGGGCATTCGCAGGCGATGGTCGAGGACAGGCCGGCGATGTCGATCAATGCGGCGTCGTCCCAGCGGCGTGGCGGAGCGGGCTCGGCGGCGGGCAGCGATCCGGGGGTGGACACCGGACTCCCGCTCACGCCGGCCAGCCATTGCCCGAGCACCGCGTCGGACAGTGGTTCGCGCAGCAATGCCACCCCGGCGGCAGCGAGCTGTTCGCATGTCGGCTCCGCAGCGAAGCGGTACAGCGCGGCCAGCCGCACCACCGGCAGGGCGGGGGCGGACGCCCGCAAGTCATTCAGCCAGTCCGCGTGCAGGCTCGGCGTCTGGATCAGCAGGACGTCCACCGATTGCCCCACGAGCGCCGCCGCCGCCTCGGCGACGTCGGCGAAGGGGCCGACGATGTCCAGCGGCCCGGGCAATCGCCGCCGAACGCCCGGCCTGTCCAGCCGCCGGGCCAGCGCCTCGCCGACCACGGCCACCCGTGACGGTACCGAGGCGCGTGGCGAGGGTGCTCCGAGCGTGCGCGTGACGGTGCTGGCGTGCGTCGCGGCAACATCCTGCAGCTCCGACAGGTCCATGCCCGCCAGCGTGCCGATGGCGTGGCCGAGGTCAGACAACTGCTTGAGCAGCGCGATGCGGCGCACGTCCGCTGCCGTGTAGAGCCGCTGGCCGCTGGCCGTCAAGGCGGGTGACGAAAGACGGTAGCGGCGCTCCCAGACGCGCAGCGTTGCCACCGGCATGCGGACCATTCTTGCCACGGCGCCACTGCGATGGCGGGGCTCGTGGTCGTTGTCCTGTGGGAGTGATGAAGCCATGGAGATCGGCGCGAAGCGTTAATGACGTCGATTATCGGACGATGAGACGGGGTGTTGGTATTGATGACCTGTGAATGACATGGATATGAGTATGCTTTCGTGGTCACTGAGTCGTTGTGCTGCTTCCCCCGATGAAACCCATCCCTCGCCCCTTCAAGGGCAACAAGGCCTCGCTGCCGCTCAAGCCCTGCCAGGCCTGCGGCCGGCCGATGAGCTGGCGCAGGGCGTGGGCGCGCCACTGGGACGAGGTGAAGTACTGCTCCGAAGGCTGCCGCCGCGCGAAGGGCCCACGTGGCTGAGTTGCGCTCGCTGGTGCTGGTGCTGGGCGATCAGCTCGATGCCGAGTCGTCGGCATTCGACGACTTCGACGCCGCCCGCGACGCCGTCTGGATGGCCGAGGTCGCGCAGGAGTCGACCCATGTCTGGTCCAGCCAGTCGCGCATCGCCCTGTTCCTGTCGGCGATGCGCCACTTCGCGCAGACCTTGCGTTCACACGGCCGGCCGCTGCACTACACCGCGCTCGATGCGAGCCACAACCGCGGCAGCCTCGCCGCGCAACTGAGCGCCGACATCGAGCGGCTGCAGCCGCAGCGGCTGGTGATCACGGCGCCGGGCGACTGGCGGGTGCTGCAGGCGCTGCGCGGCGTGGCCGAGGCCTGTTGCCTGCCGCTGGACGTGCGCGAAGACCGCCACTTCTTCTGCAGCGTGCGCGAGTTTGCTGCCCATGCGCGCGGCCGCAAGTCGCTGCGGCTGGAGTACTTCTACCGCGAACAGCGTGTGCGCCACCGGGTGCTGATGGACGGCGACCAGCCGATCGGCGGCGAGTGGAACTTCGATGCCGACAACCGCGAGTCCTTCGGCGCGGCAGGCCCCGGCCGCGTGCCGCCGCGCAGCCGCTTCGAGCCCGACGGCATCACCCGCGACGTGATGGCGCTCGTTCGCGCGCGCTTTGCCGGCCATCCGGGCAGCCTCGACGAGTTCGCCTGGCCGGTGACCCGCGAGCAGGCGCAGGAGGCGCTGTACCGCTTCGTCGACGAACGCCTGCCGAAGTTCGGCCGCCACCAGGATGCGATGTGGCCCGGCGAGCCCTGGCTCTACCACGCGCACATCGCCGCGGCGGTGAACCTGAAGCTCATCCATCCGCGCGAGGCGGTGGCCGCCGCAGAGGCGGCCTACCACGCCGGCAAGGCACCGCTGGCCAGCGTCGAGGGCTTCATCCGCCAGATCCTCGGTTGGCGCGAGTACGTGCGCGGCATCTACTGGACGCAGATGCCCGGCTACCTGGAGCGCAACGCGCTGGGGGCCCGCGAGGACCTGCCGCCCTGGTACTGGACCGGCGAGACCGACATGGCTTGCCTGCGCGACGCGATCGTGCAGACGCTGAAGCACGGATATGCCCACCACATCCAGCGGCTGATGGTGACGGGGCTGTTCGCGCTGCTCTATGGTGTCGACCCGAAGCAGGTGCATGGCTGGTACCTGTCGGTCTACGTCGATGCGGTCGAGTGGGTCGAACTGCCGAACACGCTGGGCATGAGCCAGTACGCCGACGGCGGGCTGATGGCGAGCAAGCCCTACGCCGCCACCGGCAAGTACATCGATCGCATGAGCCCGCACTGCGCCGGCTGCCGCTACGACCCGGCGCTGCGCAGCGGCGAGCGTGCCTGCCCGTTCACCACGCTGTACTGGGACTTCCTGGGGCGCCACGAGGCGCTGCTGGCGAAGAACCCGCGCATGGCGCTGCAGGTGAAGAACCTCGCGCGCATCGACGAAGCGCAGAAGGCTGCGGTGGCTGAGCGTGCGGCCGCGATCCGCCGCGGCGAGGTGGGCCATGCCGGGCGAGACTGAGCCGATGCAGCCGACGCTGGCCGCCGCCCGCGCGCGCATCGCCGCCGTGCGGCCGAAGGACTACGCGGCCACGCGCAACCATCTCGATGGCGCGGTGAGCGGCTTGTCGCCCTACCTCACGCATGGCTTCGTCACGCTGACCGAGGTGCTGTCCGGCGTGGCGGCGCGCCATCCGCTGCACGTGCAGCACAAGTTCGTCTACGAACTCGGCTGGCGTGCCTTCTTCCGCCATGTCTGGGCGCACCGTGGCGACGGCATCCTGCGCTCCCTGCACGACGGCATGCTGCCCGACGAAGCCTATGCGCGGGAACTGCCGTCCGACCTGCGCCAGGCACGCACCGGCGTGCCGGCCATCGACGCCGCGGTTCGCACGCTCTACGCCACCGGCACGCTGCACAACCACGCCCGCATGTGGCTGGCCAGCTATGCCGTGCACCTGCGCAAGCTGCACTGGCGCAGCGCGGCCGACTGGCTCTGCGCGCACCTGCTCGACGGCGATCTGGCGAGCAACCACCTGAGCTGGCAGTGGGTGGCCGGCACCGGCAGCCACAAGCCCTACCTGTTCAACGCCGGCAACGTGGCGCGCTTCGCCCCTGCAGCGTGGCACAGCCCGGGCACGGTGATCGACACCGCCTACGAGATGCTGGACGCCATCGCGCGCTCGCCGCAGGCGGTGCCGTCGGCACCGCAGGGCGAGGGCGTCACCGAACCCGCCTGCCTCGCCGAACCGCCCGCCGCACTCGGCTGCACGGCACCGGATGCCGATGCGGTGCGCGGCCGCGAGGTCTGGCTCGTGCATCCGTGGAACCTCGGCGCGCTGCCCGCGGATCTCGATCCTGACGCGCGGGTGATCGGCCTCTTCGTCGCCGACTTCCATCGCGCCTGGCCGTGGAGCGAACGGCGCTGGCAGTTCGTCGGCACGCGCATGGCCGAACTGGCGCCGCAGCGCTGGCATGGCGATGCACGGTCGATCGGCCAGGCATTGGCGGCCGCGAAGCGGGTGCGTTCGCTCGACGAGCCACACCTGGCGCCGTGGCTGTCGCGCTGGGCCGACTGCGCGCCGGCGCCGCTTCTGTTCCCCGATGTGGCCTACCGCTTCAACTCGTTCTCGCCCTGGTGGGCACACGTGACTCGCGGGCTGCACTCGATCGACGACCTGCTGGCCGGCCGGCCGATCCAACCGGAGGTGTTCCCATGAACGACATCGCCCTGATCACCGGCGCCAGCGGCGGCATCGGCCGCGCGCTGGCGCAGACGCTCGCTGCGCAAGGCTGGCGCGTGGTCGCCGTCGGCCGCGATGCGGCGCGCCTGGCCGACGTGCCGGCGGTGCTGCGCATCGCCGCGGACACCAGCACCCCCGAGGGCGCCGAGCTCGCGCTCGCGGCTTCGCGCGAGGCGCTCGGCGAGGCGCCGGCGCGGCTCGCGCATTGCGTCGGCAGCACGCTGATCGCGCCGCTGCACCGCACGAAGCACGAGGCCTACCGCGAACTGATGCGCGTGAACCTCGACAGCGCCGTGTGGATGCTGCAGGCCTGGCTGGCCGCGCAGCAGGGCGGCGCCGGCGCGGCGGTGTTCGCCAGTTCGGTGGTGGCGCGCATCGGTGTCGCCAACCACGAGGCGATCGCGGCGGCCAAGGGCGGCGTCGAGGCGCTGGTGCGCAGCGCCGCCGCCACCTACGCAGCGCAGGGCGTGCGCGTGAACGCCGTCGCCCCCGGAATGACCGAGACGCCGATGACCGCCGCGATGCTCAAGCTGCCGGCGATGCGCGAGGGCGCCGGCCGGCAGTACCCGCTGGGCGGCGTGCAATCGGCGGCGCAGGTGGCCGACACGATGGCCTGGCTGCTCGGCGACGGCGCGGCGCGCCTGACCGGGCAGGTGATCGCTGTCGATGGCGGCTTCACGACCATCCGTCCGCTGGTCAAGTGATCCGATGAGCGAGCCGCTCGCGCTGGTCTGGTTCAAGCGCGACCTGCGCGTGCGTGACCACCAGCCGCTCGTGCAGGCACAGACTTTCGGGCGCTCGATCGCGCTGTTCGTGATCGAGCCCGAGTGGCTGGCCAGCCCCGAATGCGATCCGCGCCATGTGCAGTTCGCGCTCGACTGCCTGTCACCCTTGCGCGATGAACTGGCGCGGCGTGGGCTGCCACTGCTGGTGCGCATCGGCACGGTGACCGAGGTGCTCACGGCGCTGCGTCGCGAGTTCGCCTTCACGCACCTGTTCAGCCACGAGGAGACTGGCCCCGGCTGGAGCTATGCGCGCGACCGCGAAGTCGCCGCCTGGTGCCGCGCGCAGGGCGTGGCCTGGACCGAGTTCGCGCAGACCGGCGTGGTGCGACGGCTGCGCACGCGCAACGGCTGGGCTGCCCAATGGGCGCGGCGCATGAACGCCGCCGAAGCGGTGGTCGAGGGCGGCTTCGCCGGCGTGCCGGGTCTCGTGCCCGAGGCCTTGCCGACGCTGCGCGATCTCGGGCTCGCGGCACCCGCCGCTGCGCTGCCGCCCGCCGGCGAGGCACCGGCCTGGCACCGGCTCGACAGCTTCCTCGCCGGCCGCGGCCGCGACTACCGCCGTGCCCTGTCCAGCCCGCTCAGCGCCGCCGAGGGCTGCAGCCGCCTGAGCGAACATCTCGCGTTCGGGACGATCTCGATGCGCTGCGTGCACCAGGCCACCGAGGCCGTGATCCGCAGCACGCCCGACCGCGGCCTGGCACACGCGCTGCGCGGCTTCGCCGGCCGCCTGCGCTGGCATTGCCACTTCATGCAGAAGCTGGAGGACGAGCCGCAGATCGAGTTCCGCAACTTCGCGCGGGCCTGCGACGGCCTGCGCGAAGAGAGCTTCGACCGCGAGCGTTTCGAGGCCTGGTGCGCGGGCCGCACCGGCTATCCGATGGTCGATGCCTGCATGCGCCAGTTGCGCGCGACGGGCTGGATCAACTTCCGCATGCGTGCGATGCTGGTCAGCTTCGCCGCCTACCACCTGTGGCTGCACTGGCGCGAGCCGGGGCTGTTCCTGGCCCGCCAGTTCCTCGACTTCGAACCCGGCATCCACTGGAGCCAGATGCAGATGCAGTCGGGCACGACGGGCATCAACACGCTGCGCATCTACTCGCCGGCCAAGCAGGCGCGCGACCACGATCCGGCCGGCGCGTACGTTCGGCGCTGGGTGCCGGAGATCGGCTCGCCGGCGTATCCGGAGCCGATCGTCGACGAGCGCGCGGCGCTGGCGGCCGCGCGCGAGCGGCTGTACGCGCTGCGCCATGGCGACGAGGCCCGGCGCGAGGCCGACGCGATCCAGGCCCGGCACGGCTCGCTCCGCAGCGGCCTGCCGCCGTCGGGCAAGCCGATGCGGCGGGGCCGCGCTGTGGCGCCGGGGCAGGGCGACCTGTTCTGAGCAGCGCGCAATCCCACGCGCTTGTCACGGCAAGGCCCGCGTGACATCGTCCTCACCCCGATCACCGAGGAGTGCGAGATGACGCAGTGGCGACGCAAGGGTGCGGACGAGGTCTACCCAGCGGACGAGGTGGAAGCGCGGCTGAAGGCCGAACTGCCGCAGTGGTACCTCGAGGACGGCTGGATCCGCCGCAAGTACAAGACCAGCGGCTGGAAGGCCACGCTGATGGTGGTGAACACCGTCGGCCATCTGGCCGAGGCCGCGTGGCATCACCCGGACCTCAGCGTGTCGTATGCCTTCGTCACCGTGAAGCTGATGAACCACGCCGCCAAGGGCATCACCGAGAAGGACTTCGCGCTGGCGAGGAAGATCGAGGAGGTGCTGATGTGGCAGCCAGGCAAGGACGAGCCGGCGGTGCTCGAGGGCACGCCGGACGACCCGCGCTTCAAGTACCTGAAGTACGACTGAGCGCCTGCGGCCCGGGCGGGCTGCGTTGACAGACTGTCCCCCAATCGGGACACCGCACCTGCCTGACCACGGTTCGTCGCGGGTTGACGCTGCGGAACGGGCCTTGCTACCCGAAGCCGTATGCTTCGCCCGATCGACGCCCCGCTGCCGACCATGGCCTCTTCCTCGCCGCCTGCCGAGCGCGCCGCCGTGCGTGCCGGCGTGAGCGTGTGCGCGCCGGGCCGGCTGCACCTCGGTTTCCTCGATCCCTCCGGCACGCTCGGCCGGCGCTTCGGCAGCATCGGACTGGTCGTCGACGGCTTCGAGACCGAGCTCGAGCTCCATGGGGCGCCGCGTGACGAACTCCACGCCGACGGCCCTGCGGCGCGCGCCGAACTCGACCGTGCCGCCGCTCACCTGTCGGCGCTGCGCGAGCGCAGCGGCCTGCGCGAGCCGCTGTCGCTGCGCCTGCGCCGCGTGCTGCCGGCCCATGCCGGTTTCGGTTCCGGCACGCAGCTCGCGCTGGCCGTCGGGCGTGCCTTCGCGCGCTGGCATGGCCTGGACGTCGACACACCCACGCTGGCGCAGTGGCTGGGCCGCGGCCTGCGCTCGGGCATCGGCATCGCCGGGTTCGATGCCGGCGGTCTGCTGCTCGACGGCGGCCCGGGCCGCGACGGCCAGCCGGCCAAGGTGCTCTCGCGCGTCGAGCTGCCTGCAGCGTGGCGGGTGATCGTCGTGCTCGATCCGCGCTGCCGCGGCCTGTCCGGCGCGCAGGAGCGCGAGGCCATCGCCACGCTGCCGCCGCTGCCGCAGGCCGCTGCCGCCGACATCTGCCACCAGCTGCTGATGCGCGTGCTGCCTGGCGCCGCGCTCGACGACTTCGCCGCCTTCGCGCCCGGTTTGAACCGCGTGCAGCAGCTGCTGGGCGACCATTTTGCCCCCGCGCAGGCCGGCAGCGCGTGGACCAGCGCCAGCGTCGGCCGGCTGATGCAGTGGTGGGGCGAGACCGCCGGCGCCGCGGGCGGCGCCGCCATCGGCCAGAGTTCCTGGGGCCCGACCGGCTTTGCCATCGTGCCTTCGGCCGCAGCGGCGCAATCGCTCGTCGACGCTGCGCGCTCGGCGGGTGTGGTCGATCCGGCGCTCGAACTGCAGGTGGTCGGTGCGCGCCGCCGCGGCGCCCGGGTGATCGACCTGCCGGCGCGCTGAAACCCTTCCTTCTTTCACTTCACCGAGAGCGATTCGCCATGGAACGCCCCTACATCCTGCACATGATCACGCCGGGCAAGCAGATGAGCCCGTTCGACATCAACATGGCGGCCGACGCCGGCTACCAGATCATCGTGCCGTACTGCGAGGCCGACATGAAGAGCGTGACGGCGCTGACGCAGGACGCGATCTTCTCGCGCGGGCCCAAGGGCGTGGCGCGCACCGGCATCTTCATCGGCGGGCGCGATGCGGTGGTCGCGGCCGACATGCTCGAGACGTCGACCAAGGCCATGGTGCCGCCGTTCGTCGTCTCGGTGATGGCCGATCCCAGCGGCGCCTACACCACCGCCGCGGCGATGGTCGCCTGCGTCGAGGCGGCACTGCTGAAGACCTCGGCCGAAGGCTTGAAGGGCCGGCGCGTGGTCGTGCTCGGCGGCACCGGGCCGGTGGGCCGGATCGCCGGCGTGCTGGCGGCGCAGGCCGGCGCCGAGGTGGCGCTGTCCAGCCGCAACGGCATCGACGTCGCCGAGGAGGCCGCGCAGCAGACCGGCAAGCGCTTCGGCGTGACGATCCACGGCGTCTCCGGCGGCGACCGCGCGGCCGTGCGCACCTCGATCGCCGATGTCGACGTCGTGCTCGCCTGCGCCGCCGCTGGCGTGCAGGTGGTGTCGGCCGAAGACCTCGGCTTCGCGAAGAGGATGCTCGTCGCCGCCGACGTCAACGCCGTGCCGCCCGAGGGCGTGGCCGGCGTCGGCGTGATGGACGACGCGAAGCCGCTGGCCGGCACCAACGCGGTGGGCATCGGTGCGCTGGCCATCGGCAACGTCAAGTACCAGACCCAGCATCGCCTGCTCGCGCAGATGCGCGAGGCGCCCAAGGCGGTGACGCTCGGCTTTGCCGAGGCCTTCGCCACCGCGCGCGCCTTCCTGGCCGAATCCAGGGCCGGCTGAGCGGCGCGCGCGTGCTGGCCGTCGCGGCACTCTCCGCCCGCGCGATCGTCGATGCCGCGGCGCTCGACGGCTTGCGCACGGTCGCGCTGGACTTGTTCGGCGACGTCGACACGCGGCGCCGCGCGCACGAGTGGCGATGCATCGGTGACGCCGCCACGCTGCGCATCGACGACGATCGCCTGCTCGCCGCACTCGACGCGCTGGCCCGTCGCGGCGAGGTGCGCGGATGGATCGCCGGCAGCGGCTTTGACGGTCGAGCCGATCTGCTCGAGCGCGGCGCCGCCTGCCTGCCGCTGGTCGGCACTGCGCCGGAGGACGTGCGCCGCGTGCGCGACCCGCAGGCCTTCTTCGACCTGCTGCGCTCGCACGGCATCGGCCATCCGGCCACCGCGTTCGAGCCGCCACTGTCGACCGCGGGCTGGTTGTGCAAGGACGCCGGCGGCAGCGGCGGCTGGCAGGTGCGCCGAGCGCAGGCCGGTGATCCGCCAGCGGCCGGGTGCTACTGGCAGCGCGAGCGCTCGGGCGTGCCGATGTCGGCCACGCTGGTGTGCAATGGTCGCGATGCCGTGCTGCTCGGCTTCAACCGGCAGCTCACGCAGGCGATCGGCGAGCGGCCGCACGTGTTCCGCGGCGTGATCGGGCCGCTGCCGGTGAGCGATCGGGTGCAGCGCGAGCTCACGGCCATCGCGCGGCTGCTCGCCGGCGTGTTCCGCGTGCGCGGCCTGGCCAGCCTCGATTTCCTGCTCGACGGCGATACTGTCGAGGTGCTCGAACTGAACCCGCGCCCGCCGGCCAGCCTGTCGCTCTATCCGCGCGTCGGCGACGGCGGGCCGCTGCGCGCCCACCTGCGCGCCTGCGAGCAGGGCGAACTGCCGAGTGCGCCGGCGGCGGGCGGCCTCGTGCGTGGCGTGGCGATCGTCTTTGCGCCGCATGAACTGGGCGTCGATGCAGCCTGCGCGGCACGCATCGAAGGCTGCGATGGAACGCACGACCTGCCGCAGCCCGGCACGAGGGTCGCCGCCGGCGACCCGCTGTGCAGCCTCGACGCCGAGGGCCGCGACGAGGCCGACACCACACGACAACTGGCACAGCGCCGCGCCGCGCTGCAAGCCACCCTGGAGACAAGAACATGAGTGACCATTCCCCCGCACTGGCCGGCTGCACGCTCAGCCTGAACGCCCACGTGCAAGCGTGGGTCGAGCGGCTCGTCGAGCAGGCCGATGCACTGCGCGTGGCGGTGCGGCGAGACGACTCCGGCGCGCGCATCGTCGATGCCGGCATCGAGGCCCCGGGCAGCATCGCCGCCGGCCTGATCGTCGGCGAGATCTGCCTCGGCGGCTTCGGCAGCGTGAGCCTGAAGAGCAACGCGGCCGACGGCTGGCCGAGCTGGCTGGAAGTGCGCAGTTCGCAGCCCGTGCTCGCCTGCCTGGCCAGCCAGTACGCCGGCTGGAGCCTGGCGGCCAGCAAGGAGGAGACCGGCGGCAAGAAGTTCTTCTCGCTCGGCTCCGGCCCGGCGCGCGCGTTGGCCGCCAAGGAGGCGCTGTACGCCGAACTCGGCTACCGCGACCGCGCCGACCGCGGTGTCATCGTGCTCGAGGTCGATCGTGCGCCGCCGACGGTGGTGGTGCAGAAGATCCTGCGCGACTGCGGCCTGCAGGCCGAGGGGCTGACCATCGTGCTGACGCCGACCAGCAGCGCCGCCGGCACCACGCAGGTGGTGGCGCGCGTGCTCGAGGTGGCGCTGCACAAGTCGCACGAACTGGGCTTCGACCTGTCGCACGTCGTCGACGGCGTGGCCAGCGCGCCGCTGCCGTCGCCGAGCCCGGACGGTGTCGAGGCGATGGGGCGCACCAACGACGCCATCCTCTACGGTGGCCGCGTGCACCTGGCCGTGCGTGGCAGCGACGAAGCCGCGCGTGATCTCGCCGCGAAGCTGCCCTCGCGCAACTCGAAGGACTATGGCCGCTCGTTCGCCGAGATCTTCAAGGCGGTCGAGTACGACTTCTACAAGATCGACCCGGCGCTGTTCGCACCCGCCGAGGTGTGGGTGAGCAACCTCGACACCGGCGCCACCTTCCACGCCGGTGCGCTGAACATGGACCTGCTGCGCGGGCTGTGGCTGAAGGACGCGTGACGCTGCGATGAGCACGCGGATCGCGATCATGACCGATGAGGTCGGCTGGCACACCCGCCAGTTGCAGGCGGCGCTGCGCGAGCGCGGCGTGGTCGGCCGCTGCGTGGACCTCGAAGACTGCCGCATCGACACGCTGGCCTCGGCGCACGGCCTGGTCATCCCCGGCTTCGGCACCGAGCTGCCCGATGCCGCGATCGTGCGCGGCATCGCCGGCGGCAGCTTCGAGCAGGTCACCAAGCGCCTGGGTGTGCTGCATGCGCTGCGAGAACTCGGCGTGCCGGTCTACAACGATGCGCGCGCCATCGAGCGCAGCGTCGACAAGGCGATGACGAGCCTGCTGCTGTACGCCGCCGGCGTGCCGACGCCGCCGACATGGGCGATGGAGTCGGCCGCGCAGGCACAGCGCGTGGTGATGCGCGAAAGCGCAGCCGGCCATGCGCTGGTGCTCAAGCCGCTGTTCGGCTCGCAAGGCAAGGGCCTGCAACTGATCGGCTGCGTCGACGGCGTGCACCGGCCGCTGCCCGAGTTGAAGGGCGCCTACGGCTCGCTCGCCTACCTGCAGCGCTTCCTGCCACCGCTGACCCGCCCGGGCTTCGACTGGCGCGTGCTGGTCGTCGGCGGCCGGGCCGTCACGGCGATGAAGCGTGTCAGCGAACACTGGGTGCACAACGTCAAGCAGGGCGCGGCCTGCGAGCCGGCCGAACTGTCGCAGCCGCTAGCCGAACTCGCCGAATCGGCGGCGCGCACGCTGGCGATGGACTACGCCGGCATCGACATCCTGCCCGCATCCTCGATGAACGACCTGCAGGTGCTCGAGGTCAACGGCGTTGCCGCCTGGCAGGGCCTGCAGCGTGTCACGCCGTTCAACATCGCGCGCTGCATCGTCGACGATCTGCTCGAGCGCCGGCTCGGCCTGTCCCGGCACGGCGCGCGTCGCGCATGAGCCTGCGGTGAGCCCGCGCGACTGCTTCCTGCGCGCCTGCTGGCTCGACGTCGCGGTACGCAAGCCCGGCAATGTCAGCGTGTTCTCCGCCGGCCATCGCATGCAGGCGCAGCAGTTCGTCGACAGCGCTCGTGCGGCGGCGGCGCCCTTGTTCGAGCCCGGCGCATCGGTCGGCCAGCGCATCGAAGCGGCGATGGACGCCACCTGGCGCGCCGCTGGCTGCAACACCAACCTGGGCATCCTGCTGCTGTGCGCGCCGATTGCCGCGGCGGCGGAGCGCGAAGGTGCTCACGCGAGTGCGGCGGCTCTGCGCGTGGCGCTCGAGGCGGTGCTGAGCGCGCTCGATGTCGACGACGCCCGCGCGGCCTACCGCGCCATCGCGCGGGCCAATCCCGGTGGCCTGGGCAACGCCCCCGCGCAGGACGTCCACGACGAGCCGACATTGGCCCTGCGCGAGGCGATGGCGCTGGCCGCCGGGCGCGACACGATCGCGCGGCAGTACCTGAGCGGGCACGCCGACTTGTTCGATGTCGGTCTGCGCGCCTTGTCCCCTGGGTTTGTACTGATGGAAGCCGGATCGGGCGAGCCAGCGGGCGACGCCACTGCGGCTGCCGTGCAGCGGGTTTTCCTGGCCTACCTGCGACTCATTCCCGATTCACACATTGTTCGAAAACACGGCGAGGCCGTGGCACACACTGTCATGACCGCGGCGCAGCGCTGGCATGGCATGGCCGAGCCCGGCAGCGACCCGGCCTTCGCCGCCTGGGACGAATCCCTCAAGGCACGAGGCATCAACCCCGGCACCAGCGCCGACCTGACGGTCGCGACGCTGCTGCTGGCCGGCCTGATCGCACCGGTGTGGCATGGAACGTGATAGCGTTTGCGACGCGCTGGGCATCGGACCAGTGTGTCGACGACTCAGAATCATTCACAGGAGATAGAAACGCCATGGCAAAAATCGATCGCATGATGGTTGGTGAATCGCTCGTCGGTGACGGCAACGAAGTTGCCCACATCGACCTGATCATCGGGCCGCGCGGCTCGGCGGCCGAAGCCGCCTTCGCCAACGCGCTGACCAACAACAAGGACGGCTTCACCTCCCTGCTGGCCGTGGTCGCCCCGAACCTGCTGACCAAGCCCGCCACCGTGATGTTCAACAAGGTGACGATCAAGGGTGCCAAGCAGGCCGTGCAGATGTTCGGCCCGGCGCAGCGCGGCGTGGCGATGGCCGTTGCCGACAGCGTCGAGGACGGCACCATCCCCGCCGCCGAAGCCGACAACCTGTTCATCTGCGTTGGTGTCTTCATCCACTGGCTGGCCGAAGACGACAAGAAGATCCAGGACTACAACTACCGCGCCGTGCGCGAGTCGATCCAGCGCGCCGTCGCCGGTTCGCCGACCGCTGCGGAAGTCGTGGCCAAGAAGGGCTCCGTGGCCCACCCGTTCCAGGCGAAGTGAAGAGAGCGACGCGCCGGCAACGGTGCGTCAGGAGAGAGGGTTGAGATTGCCGACCGGTCCGCCGGTCGGCTTTTTCTTGGGGCCTCGTTTCGGGCCGCGTTCAGCGGCCGCCGGGCACCATGCCGCTGCCGATCAGGTGCAGCACCGCGGCGCCACGCTGCGGCGCATCGGGCTCGGCAGCAAAGCGCTCGATCTGCACGCCGACCGACTCCACGTCGTCGAACTTGCGCGGCTTGACCACCTTCACGCGCACCCAGCTGGCGCGGAACTCGTCGATCAGGATGTCGGCGATCGCCTCGGCGAAGGCCTCCAGCAGTTGCAGCCGATGTTCGATCAGCAGGCGCTGCAGGCGCTCGCGCACCACGCCGTAGTCGATGGTGTCGGCGATGCGGTCGGTGTCGCAGGCGCGCGCGTGCGGCACGCCGGCATGCAGGTCGATGACCACCGGCTGCGGGTCGTGCAGCTCGGTGTGGTGGATGCCGATCACCGTCTGGCCGCGCAAGCCCTCGATGAAGATCAGGTCCATCGGCGCGGCGTTCTGCGCGCTGGCCGAGGGGGCGGCGACGAAGCCGCTGCTGCGTGCATTGAGGGAGGTCAAGACGGTGTCTCCGTGGGGTTCGTGTGATGTCCGTCGCAGGGCAGCAAAATGCAGGCCCGCCGGAGCATAGTGCCCCCGTGGTTTACCCGGTGCGGGGTGGTCCGGACGGACTCCACAATCGGGAATTGTTCCCGATATCGCGGCCGGCCTGCCCTGGAGATGACGATGACCCTGACGATGCGTGACGCCCACCGGCATGCCGACCGGATCCTGGAGCTGGTGCGCAGCGGAGTCGAACCGCAGGCCAACGACCCGGTCGCGCAGTCGTGGAGCCGCTGCCTCAACGAGTACCGGCTCGATCCGGCGCGGCCCTGCGAGCCGTCCTTCGTCGCCCGTGTCGAGCTGGAGGAGCGCCGCGCCCGCCGTGCCGACGTGATCGCCTGCGCGCGCTACGAGATGACCACGCTGTACCAGCAGCTCGGCGACGCCGAAGCCGCGGTGGTGCTGACCGACACCGATGGCGTGATCGTGCACATGGTGTCGTCGCCCGAGTTCGCCGCCGAGGTCGGCCCGCTGGGCCTGCGCGTGGGCGGCACGTGGAGCGAGGCGGCGATGGGCACCAACGGCATGGGCACCTGCCTGGCCGCCGGCGGGCCGGTGTCGGTGCGCAAGGAAGACCACTTCTTCAACGAGTTCACGCAGCTGACCTGCTCGGCCGTGCCGGTCTACGACCCGTCGGGCGAGATCGCCGCGGTGCTCGACGTCACCAGCCGCTCCAGCCTGATGCAGCAGCACCTGCTGGTGCTGCTGGGCATGACCGCGCGCATGATCGAGAACCGCCTGATCGACGCGCGCTACCGCAACGCCCATCCGCTGCACTTCCACAGCCGGCCGGAGTTCGTCTACACGCTGCACGAAGGCAAGCTGGCCGTCGGCGACGACGGCCGCATCCTGGCCGCCAACCGCAGCGCGCTGTTCCAGCTCGGCCTGCAGTCGATGGAGGACATCCGCTCGCGGCGCATCGAGGACCTGTTCCAGACCTCGCTGGAAGACATGCTGCAACGCAGCACCTCGGCATCGTTCCACCCGGTGGTGACCTACCGCGCCAATGCCGCGCTGCGCTTCTTCGCGGTGGCGCGCCGGCCGGCATCGGATGCCAAGGCGCCGCTGCTGGCAGTGCCGGCGATGCCGGGCACGCCGCCGCTGGCGGTGCCGGCGAAGGCTCCACCGCGCCTGCCGGCCGCGGCGAAGCCGGGGGCCGGCACGACCTTCAAGGACGCACGACTCGTCGCCCATCTCGATACCGCGCGCCGTGTCATCGCACGGCAGACGCCGGTGCTGCTGCACGGCGAGACGGGTGCCGGCAAGGAGGTGTTCGCGCGTGCCGTGCACGAGGCCAGCCCGCACGCCGGCGGCGCCTTCGTCGCGGTGAACTGCGCCAGCCTGCCCGAGACGCTGATCGAATCCGAACTGTTCGGCTACCGTGCCGGCGCCTTTACCGGCGCGCAGCGCACCGGCCGGCGCGGCAAGATCCTGCAGGCCGACGGCGGCACGCTGTTCCTCGACGAGATCGCCGACATGCCGCTGGACCTGCAGGCGCGGCTGCTGCGCGTGCTCGACGAGCGGCTGGTCACGCCGCTGGGCACCGAGGAGACCCATCCGGTCGACTTCCAGCTGATCAGCGCCAGCCACCAGAACCTGCCGGCGCTGGTGCGCGAAGGCCGCTTCCGCGAAGACCTCTACTACCGGCTTGCCGGCATCGAGCTGAACCTGCCGCCGCTGCGCGACCGCGCCGACAAGCGCGACCTGATCCAGGCGGTGCTGGCGGCCGAAGCCGGCGGCGCCGGCTCGCTCAGCCCCGAGGCCGAGCGGCTGCTGCTCGACCACCCGTGGCCGGGCAACATCCGCCAGTTGCGCCATGTGCTGCGCACCGCGGCCGCGCTGGCCGACGGCAAGCCGATCACGCGCGAGCACCTGCCGTCGCTGCAGCACGTGAGCGCCCCGATCGCGGCGCCGGTCCTGCCGGTGGCACCCGCCGCGCGCGTGGCCGAGTCGCAGGCCGCCGAGCTGCCGGACGACCTGCCGGTCAAACTCAACCCGATCCAGGCCAACGAACGCCAGGTTCTGCTCCAATTGCTCGAACAGCATCGCTGGAATGTGAGCAACGTCGCCAAGGCGCTCGATGTCAGCCGAAACACCCTCTACCGCAAGCTTCACAAGCTCCACATCGAGGTCTCCCACCCCGATTGAGCCCGACATCGCGAAGCGTTCACGCTTCGCCTGGTGCATCACCGGCTCCGGCCACTACCTCGACGAAGCGATCGCACTGGCACAGCGCCTGCCGAACCTCGACCTGTTCCTGTCCGACGCTGCCGAGGAGGTGCTGCCGATCTACGGCATGAAGCTGGAGGATCTGCGGCCGCGCTTCGCAACCGGCTTCCGCCTGGTGCGCGACAAGACGGCCAGCGCCGTGCCGGTGGGCATGCTCTACGACGACATCTACCACACGGTGGTGATCGCGCCGGCGACCAGCAACACGGTGGCCAAGTGCGTGATCGGCATCAGCGACACGCTGCCGACCAACATGTTCGCGCAGGCCGGCAAGCTCGGCATCCCGGGCATCGTGTTCGCCTGCGACACCGAGCCGGTGGTGGTGACCAAGTCGCCGCACGACTGGGTGACGCTGCGGCCGCGCCGTCTGGAGCTCGACAATGTCGATCGCCTGCGCGAGATCGACTTCTGCGAAGTGGTCACCTCGCCCGCGGAGCTGGAGGCGGCGATCCAGCGCCGGCTGGACTCGCTCTCACTCGCATGGAACACATCCTCTTCCTGACCGGGCGCCTGGCGCAGCCGCAACTGGAGAAGGTGCTCGCCGGCATCGCCGATGCGCCGTTCACGCACGAGGTGCGCGATATCGGCCTGCAGGTCGCCGCGCTGATGACGGCCGACATGATCCGCCGCCGTGTCGAGCCGCCGGTGAATGCGCACCGCATCATCGTGCCCGGCCGCTGCCGCGGTGACCTCGATGCGCTGAGCGCGCACTTCGGCATCCCGGTGCAGCGCGGCCCGGAGGAGCTGAAGGACCTGCCGCGCTTCTTCAACCGGGCCGCCAGGCCGGTCGACCTGAGCGAGTACGAGGTGGCGATCTTCGCGGAGATCGTCGATGCGCCGCGGCTGTCGGTCGAGGCGATCGTGCAGCGTGCCCACGCACTCAAGCGCGACGGCGCCGACGTGATCGACCTCGGCTGCCTGCCCGAAACGCCGTTCGAGCACCTCGAGGACAGCGTGCGCGCGCTGAAGGCCGAGGGGTTCGCGGTCAGCGTCGACTCGGTCGATGCGCAGGAACTGCTGCGCGGCGGCCGCGCCGGCGCCGACTACCTGCTCAGCCTGACGATCGACACGCTGTGGCTGGCCGGCGAGGTGGGCAGCACGCCGGTGCTGATCCCGAAGACGCCACACGACGAGGCCTCGCTGCACGCTGCCATCGACGCGATGACGGCGCAGGGCCGCGCCTTCCTCGCCGACCCCATCCTCGACCCGATCCCGTTCGGCTTCACCGCCTCGATCGTGCGCTACCACGCGCTGCGCTCGCGCTATCCCGAGGCGCCGATCATGATGGGCGTGGGCAACCTCACCGAGCTGACCGAGGCCGACACCAGCGGCATCAACGCGCTGCTGTTCGGCATCGCCGCCGAATTGAACGTGGCGGCGGTGCTGACCACGCAGGTCAGCGCGCATGCGCGGCGAGCGATTCGCGAGGCCGACTGGGCGCGGCGCATCATGCATGCGGCGGCGCGTCAGCGCTCGCTGCCCAAGGGCATGAGCGGCGCGCTGATGACGGTGCACGCCAAGCACCCCTTCCCCGACACCCCCGAGGAGATCGCCGTCACTGCCGCGCAGGTGCGCGACCCGAACTTCCGCGTGCAGGTCTCCGAGCGGGGCCTGCATGTCTACAACCGCGACGGCCTGCGTCACGGCCACGGCGCCTTCGAGCTGTGGCCGCGCCTCGGGCTGGAAGGTGACGCCTCGCACGCCTTCTACATGGGCGTGGAACTTGCACACGCGGAGATCGCCTGGAAGCTCGGCAAGCGCTACGTGCAGGACCAGCCGCTGGATTGGGGCTGTGCGGTGGAGCGCGAGGCCGATGAGCTCGACGGCTGGTGTGCGCCGGGAACGACACGTTCTGCGCCGAAGAAGACCCAACCCTGAATGAAACCCCCAAGCTCACTTCGTTCGCTGCCCCCCGAGGGGGCGTCCAGTGGCTTCGGAACGGCCGTGTGCCCCTGACCATGAACGACCAGATCTTCGAAACCGTGGTGACGACGCAATCGTCGGAAGGCGTGGCGCACATTGCGCCGATGGGTGTGCGCTACCAGGCGGGCCGCGTGGTGCTGATGCCCTTCAAGCCCTCGAGCACGCTGGCCAACATCCTGGCCACGCAGCATGCGGTGCTCAACCTGATCACCGACACGCGCGTGTTCGCCGGCTGCGTCACCGGCCGCCGTGCATGGCCGCTGGTGCCGGCCGAGCGCATCCACGGCCAGCGCCTGGCCTGCGCCTTGAACCACGTCGAACTGCGCCTCGACGAACTGCTCGACGACGCGCAGCGCCCGGTGCTGCGCATGGCGCGTGTGCACGAGGCGGGCCACGCGCCCTTCGTCGGCATGAACCGCGCGCAGGCGGCGGTGGTGGAGGGGGCGGTGCTGGTCAGCCGGCTGCACATGCTCGACGACCAGAAGATCGCCAGCGAGATGGCCTACCTGCAGATCGCCATCGACAAGACCGCCGGGCCCGGCGAGCACGAGGCCTGGGGCTGGCTGCAGCAGGCCATCGCGGCGCATCGCGAGAAGGCGGTGGCCCGATGAGGCGGGCCGAGCGCTGGGCCGCTCCCAAGCCGGCTCGCATCCCCCCGGGGGATCGTCCGACGTGCCCGTCGGACGAGGGGCAGTCATGAGTACCCGCCTGCTGGTCAGCGTGCGCAGCGTCGACGAGGCGCTGATCGCCGCGCGAGGCGGCGCCGACTTCATCGACCTGAAGGAGCCCGGCCAGGGCGCCCTCGGCGGGCTGCCGGTGGCGACGATCCGAGAGATCGTCGCGGCGCTGCGCGCGCACGGCTCGCTGCTTCCGGTCAGCGCCACCATCGGCGATGTGCCGATGCACGAGCTCGACACCATCCTCGCCCGCGTCGAGGCGGTCGGTGCCTGCGGCGTCGACTACGTCAAGGTCGGCATCGAGCGCGCACCCGGCGCCGGCGCGGTATTGCGCGCGCTCGCCGCCTGCGGGCGGCCGCTGGTGCCGGTGTTCATCGCCGACCGCGGGCTCGACGAGCACGCCGTGGCGCTGGCCCTGTCGCTGCGCTTTGCCGGCGTGATGGTCGACACCGCCGACAAGCACGCCGGCAGCCTGTTCGAGCTGATGCCCACGGCGGCGATCGAAGGCTTCGTCGCGATGGCTCGCCAGGCGCAGACGATGGTCGGCATCGCCGGTGCGATGCGTCGCGCGAATGCCGATCGCATCGTCGCGCTGACGCCGGACTTCGCCGGCTTCCGCAGCGCGGTGTGCCGCGGCGAGCGCAGCGAGGCGCTGGACGCGCAGTGTCTGTCCGAGCTGGTCGCCGCGATGCGCGCAGCGCAGGCGGCTCAGGCCTCGCCCAGCCGCACGTCGCCGAGCAGCAGCGAACGCATGCGCGCCAGCTCGGTGCGGTGAATCACGTCGATCGGGAAGCTGGCGCCGGCGGCCAGCGTCGCGAAGCGGTGGTCGAGAATCTTGCCGGCGCCCAGATCGGCCAGCGTCGCTGCCGGGTCGATCGGACAGGACTTCACCACCACCATGCGCTCGGCGTTGAGGCGGCGCGCCAGGTCCAGCGCGATGCTGTCGCCGCTGTTGGCCCAGTTGGTGTCGGGGCCGGGGCGGTCGCGCAGCCAGTCATAGGGTAGCCACAGCGCGGCGTGGCCGGCGTGCAGCACCTGGTGCAGTTCCGCCTTGTCGGTGGCCAGGCGCAGCGCGGGCTGCAGGCCGTGGGCGAGGTAGGCGGTCTGCACCATGGCCAGCACGGCCATGTTGTGCGCGGCCAGTTCGTCGAGCTGCCAGTGCGACTGCGTGCGACGCACCTCGTCGGCGAAGCCGCCGCCACCGCACACCAGCGTCACGCGCCCGCCGCCGAGCTGTGCGAGCAGCTCCAGCCACTGCGGCAGCAGTGGGTCGGCATTCAGGCTGCCGCCGATCTTGACGACCCACATCAGGCACATTCCTCCGCGTAGAGCGAGGCCACCGCCACCGCCGGCGCGCCGACCTGCACCCACGCGGCCACCTCGGCAGCCGCATCCGGCCCGACCCGCGCCACGTCGCGGCCATAGGCCATCAGCGACCAGCCCGGCGCCAGCAGCTCGGGCACGAGGAAGGCGCCGCATCCCGCCGCAATCACCGTCGCCTCGGCGGCGAGGTCATGCAGGGCCGCCACACGCTCGACCTGGGCACGAAGTTCAGCGAGCTGTGCCACGCGCCAGGCCTGCGCGAAGGCGCTCCACTGCGCCGCGCTGCCGTCGCGTTCGTCCAGGCCGATCATGCGGGCCAGGCGTGCGCGGGTGTGAAGCGCATCCTTCGGCGCGTTGTCGGCGCTCGGGTGCTGGTCGTGCGCCGGGTCGAGCTCGCCGGTCAGGCGGTAGACGTCGGCCGTGGTGGCGAAGAACTCGTTCATCACGTTGAGCGACGCGCCGCGCCACTCGATGCGCCGCGCCAGCGCGCACAGCGGTGTGCGCACGACGCCGTGGTAGACCAGCTCGCCGGTCTGCAGCCGCTGTGCATCGCTGCGGCTGGCGGTGAGCACGCGGCCGCGGCGGAAGGCGATCAGGTCGGTGGTCGTGCTGCCGATGTCGATCAGCAGCCCTTCGCGCTGCGGCAGCACGCGCGCCGCGTGCCGTGCCGTGGCCAGCCAGTTGGCCGATGCGATGCGTTCCCACTGCGCGCCGGCCTCGTGCGCGGCGGGCCAGGCTGCATCGCCGGCGAAGAAGCGCGGCGCGGGCAGGGCGGCGGCCAGCAGGGCGGCGATGCGCTGCACGCCGTCTTCGCGGTGCGCGAACAGGTCGACCATCTCGCCGGTCATGGTCACCGCGTGCGCCTGGTCGCGCAGGTCGGGCCAGCGCCCGCGTGCCTGCTCGAGCACGGCCTCGAGCCGGTCCATGCCCTGCCACAGCGGGCAGGGCCACTGTGCGGCGTCGAGCACGGCGCCGCCGCGCCAGAGCGCGGCCTTGACGTGCGCGCCGCCGATGTCCCAGCCGATCACGCCGCGCTCAGGCATCGATGCGCTCCAGGCGTTGCAGTGCCAGCACCTCGGCGGCGAGGTTGCGGCCCAGGCGCTGCGACAGGCCGACATAGGCGCAGGTCAGCCGCGGGTTGATCTCGATGAGCACCGGGCCGTGCTGCGCATGCCAGACCAGGTCGATGCCGACGAAGCCGCGCAGCCCGGGCAGGGCCGCAGCCACGCGCGAGGCCAGCGCGGCCAGCGTGCGGCGGCGCGGCTCGCGCCGCGGCCAGACGTCGATCGACACGCCGTCGTAGCGCAGCGAGCCGTCGGGCAAGGTGGCAATGCGCTGCCGGTTCACGCAAAGCAGTTCGGCCTGGCCCAGTTCGCACAGCAGCGAGAGGCTCAGCGCCTCGCCCTCGACCCAGGGCTCGAGGCAGGCGCTGTCGCCGCGCGCATGTCGTGCAGCAAGGTCGGCCTCGGCGGACTGTCGGCCGCCGTGCACGCGCGTGGCCACACTGCCGGCGCCGTCGTCGGGCTTGACGACCCAGCGCGTGGCCAGCGGCTCGTGCTGCCATGGCGTCGGCAGCCCGTGCGCGGCGAGGTGGCTCAGCGTGGCCGACTTGCTCGATCCGATCGCGATGCTGCGTGCATCGCAGCCCAGCCAGCGCGGAGCGCCGATCGCGCGCTCGAACTCGGCGAGGCAGCCGCCGGTTTCCGGCGCGATGATCCAGGCCGCGTCGTGTTCGGCGGCCAGCCGCGCGGCGAAGTCGACGGGGCTCTCGCCGTCGCGTGCCACGGCCTCGGCTGCGCCGGCGGGCAGGGCGCTCGCGCGCACGCAGGTGGCTGCTGTCACGTCACAATCGCCGCTGGCCAGCAGGTCGGCGACCAGCGCGTCGCGCATCGCCAGGCCTTGCGGCATCAGCACCGCGGTGGCAGCCGCATCGCCGTCGACCAGCCCGCCACCGCTGAGATACTCGCAGACGAAGACCTGCATCATCGCCACGCCCGCCCCGCTGCCAAGACCATGATCCTCATTCCCGTGATCGACCTGATGCGCGGCCAGGTGGTGCGCGCCGTGCGCGGCGACCGCGCCTCGTACCGGCCGATCGTCTCGGCGCTGTGCGAGGGCAGCGACCCGGTGACGGTGGCGCGCGCGTTGTGCGCGCATTGTGATTCGACGCGGCTGTACGCCGCCGACCTCGACGCGCTGACCGGCGGGCAGGCGCAGGCCGAAGTGATAGCCCGCATCCTGCGCGCCTTGCCCGACCTCGAGTTCTGGGTCGACGCGGGCTTCGCCGACGCACAGGGCGCACAGCGATTGCGCGAACGCGTCGGCGAGGGTGCCGAGCGCATCGTGCCGATCTTCGCCAGCGAGTCGCTGCGTTCGCGCGATGACCTGGCGCAGTGCTTCCCGGACCGCGAGGCCGGCGTGCTCTCGCTCGACCGTCGCGACGGCCAGCGTCTCGACCCCGCCGGCTGCTGGGAGGCTCCGCAGGCCTGGCCCGGTCGCGTGATCGTGATGACGCTGGAACGGGTGGGCGCCGACGCCGGCCCGGACCTGGCCACGCTGCGCGAGGTGCAGGCCCGATCGCCGGGCACGAAGCTGGTCGGCGCCGGCGGCATCCGCCATGCCGCCGACCTCGACGCCGCACGCGATGCCGGCGCCTGGGCCTGGCTGGTGGCCAGTGCGCTGCATGACGGCAGGCTGCCGCCGGTGCGCCACCGATGATGCCCCCCCGTGTCCTGCGCACGCTTCATGGAGCCCCATGCCATCATGATTCGTGCCACGTCCCCCGAGGGGGGGCGGACAGCGCCGGGCCGCCGGTTTCGCCACACTGTGTGGCAGTTTTGGCCGCGCACTGCCCGCCTCGACGCTTGTCGGCCCGGTGCTGCCAGTGGCACATCGTTTGCGTGAATGCTCATTCATGACCACCCCTTCCGCGGCCTCCGGTGCCTGGACCTGCCCCTTCTGCCCCCTGGCCTGCGACCACCTGGGTGTATCGACGGCTGCCGACGGCGGTCTGATGCTGCAGGGCAGCAACTGCGAGCGGGCAGCGCGCGGGCTCGCCGCCTGCGCCAGTGCGAGTGCGGCGCCGTGCATCGATGGTCAGCCGGCGAGCCTCGACGCGGCCATCGCCGCCGCGGCCGAGCGCCTCGGGGCGAGCCGCCAGCCACTCTTCGCCGGCCTGGGCAGCGACGTGGCCGGCGCCCGTGCGCTGTACCCGCTGGCCTGCGCGACCGGCGCGATCGTCGATTCGGCCGGCAGCGACGCGCTGATGCATGGCCTGCGCGCGATGCAGGACCGCGGGCAGTTCACCACCACCCTGGCCGAGGTGCGCACGCGCGCCGACCTGATCGTCTTCGTCGGCGGCCTGCCGACGTCCGTCGCGCCGCTGATCGGTGAACGGCTCGGCATCGGCGATGCACAGGTCGCGCAGCGCCATGTGGTCGTGATCGGGCCCGAGGCGGGCGACGAGGCCGTGCTCGCCGCCTGGGCCGGCGCGGGCGTCAGCACCGAGGCCATCCCCCTGCACGGCGACCTGTTCGACACCGTCGCGCTGCTCGACGCGCTGGTGGCGCGCCGCCCGGCGGTGGCGAACCTGGCGGTACCGGCCGCGCTGCGTGCGCTGGCGGATCGGCTGCATGCGGCGCGCTACGGCGTGCTGGTCGGTGCGCCGCCGCGCCTGCCGGCGCAGGGCGCACTGCTCATCGAGGCGGTGCACCGCATCGTCGGCGAACTGAACCGCAAGACGCGCGCGGCCGCGCTTTGGATCGGCGGTGGCAACGGCGTGGCCACGGCGAACCAGGTGTTCGCCTGGCTGTCGGGGGTGCCGATGCGCTCGCGCGCCGGCCCGCGCGGCCTCGAGCACGAACCGCTGCGTTTCGGCACCACGCGGCTGCTGGCGCAGGGAGCGGTCGATGCGCTGCTGTGGGTGGCGAGCTTCGACGCCGAGTCGGCGCCGCCCGGTACACCGCTGCCGACCATCGTGCTCGGCCACCCTGCGCTGGCTTCACGCTGCAACAAGCCGGGCACGGTCTTCATCCCCGTGACGACGCCGGGCATCGGCAGTGCCGGCCATGTCTTCCGCACCGACGGCACCGTGCTGATGCCGCTGCATGCGGTGCGAAAGGACAGCCTCCCGACGGTCGCCGAGGTGGCGAAGCGGCTGCTGCAGGCACTGCCGCAGAGGAGCGCGGCATGAGCGCGATCCTGATCCGCGGCGGGCGGCTGATCGATCCGACGAACCGCATCGATGCCGTGCGCGACCTCGTCATCCGCGACGGCCGCATCGCCGCCGCGATGCCCGGTGAACGCTTCGACGACACCCTCGATGCGAGCGGCTGCGTGGTGATGGCCGGCGGCATCGACATGCACACCCACATTGGCGGCGGCAAGGTCAACCTCGCGCGCATGCTGATGGCGGAGGACCACCGCGACGGCGCCAACCCGTTTCCCCTGCCCGACAACCTGCTCGAACTCGCCTCCTGCGGCAACTGCGCGCCGGGCACGCTGGCCACCGGCTACCGCTACGTCGAGATGGGCTACACCGCCGCCTTCGAGCCGGCGATGGTGCCGAGCAACGCACGCCACGCCCACATGGAGATGGGCGACGTGCCGGTGCTCGACCACGGTGCCTACGTGATGCTCGGCAGCGACGAGCTCTTCCTCGAACTGCTGGCGCAGGGCGGGCCGGCGCTGAAGAACTTCGCGCAGATCCGCGACTACACCGCCTGGACCATCAACGCCAGCAAGGCGATGGGCGTGAAGGTGGTCAACCCGGGCGGCATCTCGGCCTTCAAGTTCAACCAGCGCAAGCTCGACGTCGACGAGCCGCATGTGCGCTGGCAGGTCACGCCGCGCCAGGTGGTGCACACACTGGCGCGCGCACTGAAGGAACTCGGCGTGCCGCACCCGCTGCACATCCACGGCAGCAACCTCGGCGTGGCCGGCAACATCCGCTCGACGCTGGAGACCATCGAGGCGCTCGAAGGCCTGCCCGCGCACCTGACGCACATCCAGTTCCACGCCTACGGCACCGAGGGGCCGAAGAAGTTCTCCTCGGCGGCGCTGCAACTGGCCGAGGCGATCAATGCCAACCCGCAGGTCTCGATCGACATCGGCCAGGTGATGTTCGGCCAGACCGTCACCGCCTCGGGCGACACGATGCGGCAGTACGCGCAGTCCGACCTCGCCAACCCGCGCAAGTGGGTCGGCGCCGACATCGAGCTGATGGCCGGCTGCGGCGTGGTGCCGTTCCGCTACCGCGAGCAGAGCTACGTCAATGCGCTGCAGTGGGTGATCGGGCTGGAGATCTTCCTGCTGGTCAGGAACCCCTGGCAGGTGGTGCTGACGACCGACCATCCGAACGGCGGCCCGTTCACCAGCTACCCGCACCTGATCCGCCTGCTGATGGACCGCAGCTTCCGCGAGGAGCAGCTCGCCAAGCTGCACCCCGACGTGGTGGCGAACTGCGCGCTGAAGTCCATCACCCGCGAGCTGACGATGGACGAGATCGCGGTGATGACGCGCTCCGGCCCGGCCAAGCTGCTCGGCCTGAAAGACCGCGGGCACCTGGCCGTAGGCGCTGCAGCCGACATCGCGATCTACCGCGAGCAGTCCGACCGCGAAGCCATGTTCCGCACGCCCGACTGGGTGTTCAAGGACGGCACGCTGGTGGCCAAGAGCGGCACGCTCACCGCCACGCCGGTGGGCGGCACGCACTTCATCGAGCCCGGCTACGACACGGCGATCGAGAAGACCCTGCGCAAGCACTGGCAGGATCACGGGGCGATCCAGTTCGACAACGTCGCGATCACCCACGACGAGCTGTGCAGTTGCTGCAACGGTGGGCGGCTGTTGCCAGCGGAATGCTTCACCGGGACCGACGCATGAACCGCAACGGCGTGATCATCGACGAGACCTTCGCCGAAGCCTTCCCGATGAAGGCCACGCGGCTGCTCATCACCGCGCACAACCTCGACTGGGCGCGTCACGCGGCGGTGGCTGCCACCGGCTTCGCCACCTCGGTGATCGCCTGCGGCTGCGAGGCCGGCATCGAGCGCGAGATCCCCGCCGGGGAAACGCCCGACGGCCGCCCCGGCATCGCGGTGCTGATCTTCGCGATGTCGGGCAAGGAACTGGCCAAGCAGATCGAACGCCGTGTCGGCCAGTGCGTGCTGACCTGCCCAACGACTGCGGTCTACGCCGGCATCGATGACGGCGAGGCGGTGGCCCTGGGCAAGAACCTGCGCTTCTTCGGCGACGGCTGGCAGACAGCCAAGATGATCGGCGGCAAGCGCTACTGGCGCGTGCCGGTGATGGACGGCGAGTTCGTCGCGCAGGAGACCACCTCGGTGGTCAAGGGTGTGGGCGGCGGCAACCTGCTGCTGCTGGCGCGCGACACCGACACCGCACTCGCCGCCGCCGAAGCGGCGGTGGCGGCAATGAAGACGCTGCCCAACGTGATCATGCCCTTCCCGGGCGGGGTGGTGCGCTCCGGCTCCAAGGTCGGCAGCAAGTACCCGGCGCTCGGCGCCTCGACCAACGATGCCTTCTGCCCGAGCCTGGTCGGCCTGGCGAAGAAGACCGAGCTGACGAGCGAGACCCGCTGCGTGATGGAGATCGTGATCGATGGCCTGACCGAGGCCGACGTGGGCGCGGCGATGCGTGTGGGCATGGAGGCCGGCATCGCGCTCGGCGCCGCGGGCGGCCTGCTGCGCATCTCGGCGGGCAACTACGGCGGCAAGCTCGGGCCGTTCCACTTCCATCTGCACAAGCTGATGGCCGGAGGCGCAGCATGAGCGGCTTCACGCTGTCACTCAAGGCGCCAGTGCCGCTGCGGCTGGACCTGCGCGGCGTCACGCCGACGGCGCTCGCAGTCCTGTCGGCGGCCGAGGTCGAACGCCTGCCGGTCGGCTGCGGCAACGCGCTCGTGCCATTGGCCGAGTTCTTCCAGGTGGCGGCGCGCAGTGACGACACGCTGCTGTTGCAAGGCGATCTGTCCTGCTGCGACTACGTCGGCTGGCAGATGGACGGCGGCGCGCTGATCGCCGAAGGCAGCGTCGGTGACTACGCCGGCGGCGGCATGAAGGCCGGCACGCTCGCCGTGAAGGGCCATGCCGGTGAGCTCGCCGCCTGCGAGATGGCCGGCGGCACGCTGGAGATCACCGGCAACGTCGGCGACTTCGCCGCCAGCACGCTGCCCGGCAGCATGGACGGCATGCGCGGCGGCACGCTGGTCGTGCGCGGCAACGCCGGCGCGCGTTTCGGCGACCGCATGCGGCGCGGCACGGCGCTGATTTGCGGCGACGCCGGCGACTTCCTCGCCTCGCGCCTGGTGGCCGGCACGATCGGACTGGCCGGTCGTGCCGGGGTGCATGTGGGCTACGGCATGCGCCGCGGCAGCATCGTCTTCGCCGGGCCGGCGCCCGAGGTCTCTGCCACCTTCGTGCCCGCGGTGGCCGGCGCGCCTGTATTCTGGCAACTGCTGTCGCGCGACCTGGCGCGGCACGGCGGCGCGTTCGGCTCGCTGGCCTCGCGCGGCATCGTTCGCCATCTCGGCGACGTGGCCGCCGGCGGCAAGGGCGAACTGATCGTCGTGCGCTGAATCCCTTTCTCTTCTCCTGAGCGTTCCCCCACCATGAGCAACGACTACCTCTTCCACGCCGGCGAGGCGACCGTGCTGGCCGCCGAGGGCCAGTTCACCGACGCGATGCCCGAGATCCTGATCGGCCGCACCAGCGGCCCGGTCGGCCAGGCCTTCGCCAACATGATGGCGCAGAGCAAGGGCCACACCGCGATGTTCGCGATCCGCGCCTGCAACCAGCTGGTGCGCCCGGCCACGATCACCGTGCCCAAGGTGACGCTGAAGGACGTGGCCAACATCGACCTGTTCGGCGGCGTGGTGCAGAGCGCCACGGCCGACGCGGTGATCGACTGCGTGATCGAGGGCATCATCCCCAAGTCGCTGGCCAACGAGCTGTGCATCATCAGCCTGGTGTGGATCGACCCGCGCTGCGCGAAGGACCCGAACCTCGACAAGAAGGACATGTACCGCACCAACTACGAGGCCACCAAGCTGGCCATCAAGCGGGCGCTGAACAACGAGCCGTCGATCGAGGAACTGATCGCGAACCGGCACAAAATCAAGCACGACATGGACGACTGGTCCTGACCGAGCTGTCATGACCACGACCGTCGTCGCGCTGCTCGACGACCGTCAAGCGAGCGAAGCGAACCCCACGAGCCGGCTCTACACCGGCTTCCTGCGCGAACACCGCAATCACGACCCAGCCCGGCTCGACGAGACCTGGGCCGCGGTCGAGGCCGGTCAGCGTGCGGGCCACCACGCGCTGCTGCTGGCCGACTACGAGTGGGGCGCGCGGCTGCTGAAGGCGGGGCACGAGCGGCTGGCGCCTGGTTCGCAAGGCGCGCTGCGCGTGCTGATGTTCGAGCGCTGCGAAAGGCTCTCGCGCGAGGCGGCGACACGCTGGCTCGACACGCAGCCCGACGGCGACGGACCCGCCGGCACGATGGACCTGCGCGCCAGCGTCGACCGCGCACAGTTCAGCGACGCGATCGCGCGCATCCACGAGGCCATCGCCGCCGGCGAGACCTACCAGGTCAACTACACCTACCGCCTGCACGGCCAGGCCTTCGGCACGCCGCTGGCGCTGTACCGCGCCCTGCGCGAACGCCAGCCGGTCGCCTACGGCGCCTACGTCGTGCTGCCCGATGCGGGTGAGGGTGGCGGAGCGACGCATGTGCTGTCCTGCTCGCCCGAACTGTTCGTGCGCGGCGAGGACGGCCTCGTCACCGCCCGGCCGATGAAGGGCACGGCCGGACGCTACGCCGCCCCCGAAGGCGACAGCGAGACGGCCCGCATGCTGTCGCTGGACATCAAGAACCGCGCCGAGAACCTGATGATCGTCGACCTGCTGCGCAACGACCTCGGCCGCGTCGCCGAGATCGGCTCGGTGAAGGTGCCGGAGCTGTTCGCCGTTGAACCCTACTCGACGGTGTTCCAGATGACCTCGACGGTGCAGGCCAGGCTTCGACCCGGCATCGGCATGCCCGAGCTGTTGCGTGCGATCTATCCCTGCGGCTCGATCACCGGCGCGCCCAAGCACCACACGATGCAGTTGATCGCCGGCCTGGAGAGCACGCCGCGTGGCCTCTATTGCGGTGCGATCGGCTGGGTCGATGCGCCGCGCGCGGGTGCGCGCATCGGTGACTTCTGCCTGTCGGTGGCGATCCGCACGCTGACGCTGGGGCCGGCGCAGCGGGGCCTGCGACCGCTCGCGCTCGGCGTCGGCGCGGGCATCGTGAAGGACAGCCGCGCCGACGACGAGTTCGACGAATGCCGCCTGAAGGCACGCTTCCTCACCGGCCTCGATCCGGGCTTCGAGCTGTTCGAGACGCTGCTGTGCACGGCCGCCGGCGACCTGCCGAATCTCGCGCGTCATCTTCAGCGCCTGCAACGCAGCGCCGCGGCGCTCGGCTTCGCCTGCGACATCGAGGCGGCACGCAAGCTGCTCGAATCGACCGCTCGCGAGGCCGAACAGGGCACACCACGCCGCCTGCGCCTGGCGCTCGCTCACGATGGCCGCCTCACGCTGACGCAGGCCGTGTTGGCGCCGCTGCCGGCCGGCGAGGTGCCGTTGTGCATCGCCGCGCAGCCACTGCCCGATGCCGACCCGCTGACCGCGCACAAGACCACGCGCCGCGCCCACTACGATGCCGGCGTGCGCGAGGCCGAGCGACAGGGTGCCTTCGACAGCCTGTTCTTCAGCGAGAGCGGCTGGCTGGTCGAGGGCGGGCGCAGCTCGGTGTTCGTGAAGCTCGACGGCTGCTGGTTCACACCACCGCTGACCGATGGCGCGCTGCCCGGCGTGATGCGCGCCGTGCTGCTCGACGACCGCGCCTTCGGCGCCGCCGAGCGGCGCCTGACCCGCGAGGACCTCGGCCGTGCGGAGGCGCTCATCGTCTGCAACGCCCTGCGCGGCGCGCTGCCGGCACGGCTGCAACCGGTGGCGGCGCACGCATGAATCTGGCGCTGTTCGATCTCGACCACACGCTGATCGGCTTCGACAGCGGCATGGCCTGGACGCAGCATCTGGTCGGTGTCGGCGCGCTCGACGCGGCGGCCGAGCAGCGCTACCTCGACTTCTGCCACCAGTACGTCGCCGGCACGCTGGACATCCACGCGATGCACCGCGCCGTCATGACGCCGCTGGCGGCGCTCGAGCCGGCGCAGTTGACCCAGTGGCGCGACGAGTTCGCACAGGCGATGGCGCAGCGGCTGTCGCCCGCCGCGCGCGAGCTGGTGGCGCGGCACCGCGACGCCGGCGATCTCTGCGCCATCGTCACCGCCACCTCGCGCTGGGTGGCTGAGCCCTTCGCGCAGGCCTTCGGCATCGCGCACCTGGTGGCCACCGAGCCGGTGATGATCGATGGGCGCCCCGCGGGCGACATCGACGGCCTGCCCTGCTACCGTGAGCACAAGCCGACGCGGGTGGAGGCCTGGCTGGCCGCTGCCGGGCTGCCTGCGCTGGCTGCCTTCGACGCATCGTGGTTCTATTCCGACTCCGCCAGTGACCTGCCCTTGCTGCAGTGCGTCACGAACCCCGTGGCGGTGCGGCCGGATCCGCGCCTGCGTGAACGATGTCTCGAGCAGGGCTGGCCGGTCATCGACTTGCTGTGACAGACCGGAGCGATTGCACTCAAGTCGTGCGTCATTTCTGTCGATAGCCGCTTCAGTCCCGGGGCAGACTCCCGGGGACAGGAGACATCGTCATGGAATGGATTCGCAAGGTCAGCCTGGTGCGCCGGGTGGTGATTGGCTTCTCGGTGATGGGCGCATGGTGCGCTGGCCTGGGCGTGGCGGCAGTGTCCGCGATGCCCTCGGGTGCCGCGGCCTCGGCGATCGGGCTGGCCGCCGGCGCCGGCTGCGCGACGGCGCTGCTGGCCGCCTGGGTGATCCGCGCCAGCATCAAGGATTCGGTGGAGTCGACCGTGCAGGCGGTGATCCGCATCGCCGGCGGCGACCTGGAGACCAAGATCGAGTCACCCGGCAAGGACGAGATCTCCTGGCTGCGCGGCGAGCTCAACGGCATGCGCAAGAAGCTGCGCAACATGGTGCTCGAGGTGCGGCAGACGGCGGACAGCGTCGGTAGCGCCTCGTCTGAGATCGCCTCGGGCAACACCGACCTGTCCTCGCGCACCGAGAGCCAGGCCAGCGCTTTGCAGCAGACGGCGAGTTCGATGCAGCAGCTCGCGCAGTCGGTGCGGCACAACGCCGAGAACACCCACAAGGCACGCGAGGAAGTCACGCAGTCGAGCACGGTGGCCGGCCGCGGCGCGCAGACCATGCAGGACGTGGTCACGCGCATGGGCGAGATCAACGCCAGCGCCACGCGCATCGGCGAGATCGTCGGTGTGATCGACGGCATTGCGTTCCAGACCAACATCCTGGCGCTGAACGCCGCGGTGGAAGCGGCGCGTGCCGGCGAACACGGCCGCGGCTTCGCGGTGGTGGCCTCCGAAGTGCGCGCCCTGGCGCAGCGCAGTTCGACGGCGGCGCGCGAGATCAAGACGCTGATCGGCGACTCGGCGGCCAAGGTCGACGCCGGCTCCAAGCTGGTCGACGACGCCGGCCGCACGATGCAGGAGATCCTGAACAGCGTGAAGCGTGTGGCCACGCTGATCGGCGAGATCGCCGAGGCCGGCGAATCGCAGAGCAGCGGCATCGCCGAGATGAACCAGGCCGTGGCCCAGATCGACACGATGACGCAGCAGAACGCTGCGCTGGTCGAGGAACTCGCGGCCGCCGCCCAGTCGCTCAACGGCCAGGCCGGCCGGCTCAATCAGTCGATGGGTTCATTCCGCGTCGCTGCCTGAGATCACGCCCGCCTGGGCGGCGCGCAGCGACGCGATGCGCTTGCGCGTACCCGGGTGGGTGGCGGTGTCCTGCTGCAGCGTGCTGCTCCTGAACACGGCGAAGGCGTCCTCTGAAGGACGGCCTAGCGTTCGCAGCACACGCAGCGCATAGGCGTCGGCCTCGAACTCCTGGCGGTGCGAGGTCGCCGAAGCCTCCCGGCCCAGCTGGTTGGCCACCGGGTCGGTGGTCTGCGGCGTCACCTCGCCGGGCACCCAGTGGCGGTAGACCGCCCCCATCTGCTGCCAGTGGTCGCTGGCCACGTGGCCGAGCTCATGCGCCAGCACGAACAGCCGCGCGCCTTCGGGCAGGTCGGCGAGTGATTCGTTGGCGACGACGATGCGGCCGTGCAGCGTCTCGGCCAGCGTGCCGCCGCTGACCACGCGCAGTTCCACCGCCACATCGGCCGGCAGGGCGTGGCGCAACTGCGCGAAGCTGCGCCGCACGGTGTCGGCGCGTGGGCCGTCGGCGGCGAGGGGCATGGCGTCCAGCCGCACTTGCTGAGAGCGACGCAACACGTCGACGATGTCCTCGCCGCGTGCCGGTCCGGCGAGCGCGAGGCCGAGAAGTGTCAGCTGGAACCACCGCATGTTGCACCTCCGTGGGGCGAACCAGGGTCCGGCCGCCTACGGCGTGCTGCTCCGCAACAAGCGTGCCCATTCAAGGGTTAACCCGCATTTGCGGGGAGAACACCCCTCAGATCTGGATCAGCCCCCACTGCAGCGCCACCAGCGTCAGCTCCGACTGGTTGCTCGCGCCGAGCTTCTGCTTAACGTGGTACAGGTGCGTGCCGACGGTGCTCGGCGACAGCTTCAGGTTCTCGGCGATCTGCGCCACGCTCTGGCCGCGCGCGAGCTGCAGGAAGACCGAGAACTCGCGCTCGCTGAGCATCTCGGCCGGGCTGGTGTCGCCCTTGACCTGGGCCATCGCCAGCGTGCGGGCGGTCTGCGCGTCGACATAGGCCTCGTTGCGCGACACCGCGGTGACGGCGGCGATCAGCGCATCCGGCGCGCTGCGCTTGGTCAGGTAGCCGAGCGCGCCGGCGCGCAGCACGCGCTGCGGGTGCGCGGTGTCCTCGTGGGCGGACAGCGCGAGGATGCGTGCCTTCGGATCCTGCGCGACGATGCGCCGCACCGCCTCGAGCCCGCCCATGCCGGGCATCGACAGGTCCATCACCACCACGTCAGGCTGCACGCGCGGGTACTCGGTGCAGGCCTGCTCGCCGGTGTCGACCTCGGCCACCACCTCGATCTGCGAATCGGCGAGCAGCATGCGAAAGCCCATGCGCACCAGCGCATGGTCGTCGACGAGCATCACGCGGATCATGGGTTCTCCGGAGTCAGGGGCACGCGCACGGCCAGCTGTGCGCCGCGCGGCAGGGCGGGTTCGAGCGCGACGCTGCCGTGCAGGCTCTCGACCCGCTCGGCGAGCCAGCGCAGGCCGTAGTGTCCGCTGGTCGGCAGGCCTTCGGGCGGGAGCCCGCGGCCGTCGTCGCGCAGGCTCAGGTGGACGGAATCGGCGGCGCCGGCGAGGTTCAAGGCAATGCGCGTGGCCTCGCCGTGACGCAGCGCGTTGGTGATGCCCTCCTGCGCAGCGCGGTACAGCGCCAGCGCGACCTCGCCGGACAGGCGCGCCTCGCCGAGCGCGATGTCGACGTCGATCTGCACCGCCGGATGGCTGCGCCGCGTGCGCTCGACCAGGTCGGCGATCGCGTCGGCGAGGCCGAAGTTGTCGAGCACCAGCGGCGTCAGGCGCGGGATGATGCCGTGCATCGCGTCGTACAGGCGCGACGACTCCTCGGCGATCAACCGCGCCGCCTGCTCGGCCTGTGCATCCTTGCCGGCGCAGCGCTGCGCGATCGACAAGGCCATGCTGCGCATCGCGGTGACCGACTGGCCCAGCTCGTCGTGCAGCTCGCGCGCAATCATCAGCCGCTCCTGCTCGATGTGGTGGTCGATCCAGCGCGTCAGTTCGCGGCTGTCGGAGAGCTGCAGCTCGGCACGCACCGCGCGGCGCTCGGTCTCGATGTGGCCTTGCAGCTCGCCGACCATGCGGTTGAAGGCGGCGCCGATCGCACCGGCCTCCTGGCCCGGCAGCGGTGGCAGCGCGACGTCGAAGCGGCCGTGCTTCAGCTCGTCGAGCGCGCCGACGATCTGCCCGAAGGGCTTGACGGTGCGGCCGACCAGCCAGAACACCAGTGCGTTGACCGCCAGCAGCAGCACCAGCGCGCTGCCGACCAGCATCAGCGCGTCGTCCCAGGCGTCGACCGCGGCGCGCGAGGCGTTGGCGCGCACCTCCAGCTTGCCGTCCGGGAACTCGATCGACTGCACCGAGGGCGGCGGCGCGATCAGCGCCTCGAACCAGGCTGGCGCGTCGCGCCCGGCCTTGTAGGGCGAGGGCGGAGAGCGGTAGAGCTCGTTGCCGGCGGTGTCGAACAGCGCGACGTCGTTGGAGCGGATGCGGCCCATGCCCTGCAGGAAGGCGAGCATCGCCGGCGTGCCCTGCGCCGCGTAGCGCCACACCGTGCGGTTGAGCAGTTGGGAGGCGACGCGGTTGGCAGCCACCACCTCCTCCTGCACCGAATCGCGCATGCTGCGCAGCTGCAGCGTCAGCACGGCGGCGAGGAAGAGCAGCGTCAGCGCACCGACGATCAGGTTGATCTTCAGGCGCAGGGTCATGCGGCAGATCCGCGGTCGAAATGGCCGTGCGAGGCGTAGCGCGCGAGTGCGGCGACCATCGCGGACACCATGGCCGGGTGGCCAGCGTCGTGCCCGCCCTCGTCGACCCACTCGAGTTGCGACAGCGGCAGCCGCTCGTGCAGCCGCTCGGCGCCCTCGGGGGGACAGATGCGGTCGTCGCGCGCATGCAGCAGCAGCGTCGGCACGCGCGGCACCGCCTCGCAGCGTTCGAGCAACGTGGGCGATTGCAGCCAGCAGCCGTGGCGCAGGTAGTGCGCCTCCACGCGCAGGCGATCGACCTGCGCGGCGAGGGCCTCGCCGGCGGGCTCGGCAGCCGCCGTGCCGGCCAGCGACTGCTCGTGCCGCCACCAGCGCAGCGCCGCATGCTCACGCTCGGCCGGTTGCGGCGACGACAGCGCCTCGGCCAGCATCTCGAGCGACAGCTCATCGAAGAAGCCGGCCACGTCCTGCGGCCGAGCGAGGAAGCTGGCCCGCAGCAGCAAGGCTGCCACCGCACGCGGCTGCGCGGCCGCATGGGCCAGCGCCAGCGTGGCGCCCCAGGAGCCGCCGACCACCAACCAGCGTGCTATGCTCAGGTACTCGCGGATGCGATGCAGGTCGGCGATCAGATCATCCGTCGTGTTGTGATCGATGCTGCCGCGCGGCGTGCTGCCGCCGGCACCGCGCTGGTCGGGGCAGACGATGCGGAAGCGCGCCGGGTCGAACACGCGGCGCAGCAGCGGCGAGCAGCCCGAGCCCGGGCCGCCGTGCAGCACCACGGCGGGAATGCCGTCGGCGCGGCCGAACTCCTGCACCTGCAGCACATGCCCGCCGGGAACGGCGAGCGCATGCGAGGCGAGCAGCGGCGGATCGGGAAACAGCGTGGAAGTCGACACCGGGCGATGGTATCGGTACACCCGGATGCGCCCTCCGTCCATGACCCCGGGAGAAGCCGTAGGCCGATTCCAGATATTCATGAGGCCTGAATCATGGTGCGGGGACTGTGCCCGGCGCGCCCGGGCAGCCACTATTCAGCACGGGATGAATGCATCCCCGCGGTGTCCTCCCGGCACCGTGCCACCCACAGGAGACTGTTCCATGCAATGGCAAACCCCGGCTGCGGCCGACTTCCGCTTCGGTTTCGAAATCACGATGTACGTCGCCGCTCGCTGAGCGACTGACATCGGGCCGCCGCGCGTGAGCTCACGCGCCGGCGGCCTTCTTCATTGGACCCCATGCGAATCACCATCCTCGGTTCGGCGGCAGGCGGCGGCTTTCCGCAGTGGAACTGCAACTGCCGCAATTGCGCCGGCGTGCGCAGCGGCACGGTGCGCGCCAAGCAGCGCACCCAGTCGTCGATCTTCGTGCAGGGTGATGCCGGCGCCGACGGCGTGCTGTTCAACGCCTCGCCCGACATCCTCGAGCAGATCCGCTCCAACCCCACGCTGCAGCCCGGCCGCGCCATCCGCGACACCGCGATCGCCGGTGTCGTGCTGATGGACGGCCAGATCGACCACGCCACCGGCCTGTTCATGCTGCGCGAGCGCGGCCGGCCGCTGCCGCTGTGGTGCACCGATCCGGTGGAGGAAGACCTGAGCACCGGCAACCCGGTGCTCAAGGTGCTGGGCCACTACTGCGGCGTCGAGCGCCACCGCATCGGCCTCGAGGGCACGGCCTTCGAGGTGCCTGGCGCGGCGCATCTGACGTTCCGCGCCTTCCCGCTGTCGAGCAAGGCGGCGCCGTACTCACCGCACCGCGACAACCCGGTGCCAGGCGACAACATCGGCATGCTGATCACCGACAGTCGCAGCGGCCGCAGTGCCTTCTACGCGCCCGGCCTCGGCGAGATCACTCCGGCGCTGTTCGACGTGATGGGCGGCGCCGATGCGGTGCTGGTCGACGGCACCTTCTGGACCGACGACGAGATGATCGGCCTGGGCCTGTCGAAGAAGACCGCGCGCGACATCGGCCACCTGCCGCAAAGCGGCGAGGGCGGCATGATCACTTGGCTGGACCGCCTGCCCTCGGCGACCCGCCGTTTCCTCATCCACATCAACAACACCAACCCCATCCTCGACGAGGACTCGGCGCAGCGCGCGGAACTGGCGCAGCACCGCATCGTCCCCTGCGAGGACGGCATGACCATCGAGCTCTGAGATGACTGCTACTGCGTGGGACCGCGTCGAATTCGAAGCCAAGCTGCGCGAGCGCGGCCGCTCGTACCACATCCACCACCCGTTCAACGTGATGCTCAACACCGGCAAGGCGACGCCGGAGCAGATCCGCGGCTGGGTGGCGAACCGCTTCTACTACCAGATCGCGATCCCCATCAAGGACGCGGCGGTGATGTCGAACTGCAACGACCGCGAAGTGCGGCGCGGCTGGATCCAGCGCATCCTCGACCACGATGGCTTCGAGATCGGCGGCGTCAAGGATCCGGGTGGCATCGAGGCCTGGCTTCGTCTCGCGCAGGCCGTCGGTCTGACGCGCGAGGAGGTCGAGGACCAGCGCCACCTGATACCGGCGGTGAAGTTCGCCGTCGATGCCTACGTGAACTTCGCGCGCCGTGTGCCGTGGCAGGAGGCGGTGTGCTCCTCGCTCACCGAACTGTTCGCGCCGGAGATCCACAAGCAGCGCCTGGCCACCTGGCCCGAGCACTACGGCTGGATCGAGCCCGAAGGCCTGAGCTACTTCCGCAACCGCGTCAGCCAGGCGCGGCGCGACGTGGAGCAGGGCCTGGCGGTGACGCTGGATCACTTCGACACCCGGCCGCTGCAGGAGCGTGCGCTCGAGATCCTGCAGTTCAAGCTCGACATCCTCTGGGCGATGAACGACGCGATGGCGCTGAAGTACGGCATGAATCCATGACGCCGGTCAGTGTCGACAGCCGGCCGCGTGTCGGCGCGGGCTTCCGCCTGCAGTGGGAGCCCGCGCAGGATTGCCATGTGCTGCTCTACCCCGAAGGCATGGTCAAGCTCAACGGCAGCGCCGGCGAGATCATGAAGCGCTGCGACGGCCAGCGCAGCGTCGGCGAGATCGTCACCGACCTGGAGGCTGCCTTCAAGGTGCAGGGCCTGCAGGGCGACGTGATCGCCTTCGTCGAGATGGCGGCCAAGCAGCGCTGGCTCACCTGGAGCTGATGCGATGACCATCGGACCCCCGCTGTGGCTGCTTGCCGAGGTCACCTACAAGTGCCCGCTGCACTGTGTGTTCTGCTACAACCCCGTCGACTATGCGACGCAGCCGGCCGAGCTCTCCACCGACGACTGGCTGCGTGTGCTGCGCCAGGGCCGCGAGATGGGCGCGGTGCAGCTCGGCCTGTCCGGCGGCGAGCCGCTGCTGCGCGATGACCTCGAGATCATCGTCGCCGAGGCACGCCGGCTCGGCTACTACAGCAACCTGCTGACCTCCGGCGTCGGGCTGACGGCCGAGCGCGCCGCGGCGTTGAAGGCGGCCGGCCTCGACCACGTGCAGCTGTCGTTCCAGGACTCGACGCGCGAGATGAACGACTTCCTCTCGCACACCAAGACCTTCGAGCTGAAGAACCGCGTTGCCAGGATCATCAAGGACCAGGGCTGGCCGATGGTGATGAACGTGGTGATCCACCGGCTGAACATCGACCACATCGGCCGCATCATCGAGATGGCCGCCGAACTCGGCGCCGAGTACATCGAACTGGCCAACACGCAGTACTACTCCTGGGCCTTCGTCAACCGTGCGCAGCTGCTGCCGACGCACGAGCAGCTCAAGCGCGCCGAAGCGATCACCGACGAGTGGCGCAAGAAGCTCGACGGCCGCATGCGCATCTTCTTCGTCGCGCCCGACTACCACGAGGGCAAGGCGAAGAAGTGCGTCAACGGCTGGGGCAGCATGTTCCTCACCGTGACGCCCGATGGCACCGCGCTGCCCTGCCATACGGCGAAGATGCTGCCCGGATTGACGTTCCCCAACGTGCGCGAGACCTCGCTGCGCGAGGCCTGGTTCGAGTCCGAGGGCTTCAATCGCTACCGCGGCACCGGCTGGATGAAGGAGCCGTGCTCGTCCTGCGAGCACAAGGAAGAGGACCTCGGCGGCTGCCGCTGCCAGGCCTTCCTGATCGCGCAGGACGCCGAGGCGGCCGACCCGGTGTGCCGCAAGAGCCCGCACCACGACAAGGTGCTGGCGGTGGTGGCGCAGGCGGAGGCCGAGGCGCGCACGCGGACCACCGAGCACCCGCTGGTGTTCCGCGATCCGGCTGAATCCCGGCGCCTCGCGGCGGCCGAACTCGCGCTGAAGTGAGTCAGCGCGAACGGAACAGTGGCGCTCAGCGCGACTGCACGTACGCCGCCACGGCCTTGAGCTGCTGCGGCGTCATCGCCGCGATCTCGTTCTTCATCACCACGCCGTGCGGGCGCAGCGGCGTGCGGAAAGCCTGCAACTGCTTGTAGACGTAGTCGGCGCGCTGCCCCGCCAGCCGCGGGAAACCGGCTGCGCCCTCGGCGTTGTCGCCGTGACACTGCTTGCAAGGCAGCACGCCCTTTCCAGGCAAGCCCTTGTCGTAGATCGCCTTGCCGGCCGCTTCGAGCCGGGGCTGGGTGGAGCGGCCGGCAGCCGGCTTCTGCGCCGCGTAGTGGTCGGCAAAGCCCTCGATCTGCTCGTCGGAGAGCAGCGCCGAGATGCCCCACATGTAGGCCTGGATGTCGGTCTCCGAGCGCGACTGGCTGCGGAAGTCCTTCAACTGGCGGATCGTGTAGTCGCGCATCTGGCCCGCCAGCGAGGGGATCAGCGCCTTGCTGCTGTTGCCGTTCTCGCCGTGGCAGGAGGCGCACACATGCACCGCCCGCTGCACGCTGTCGAGATCTGCTTTCGAGGTCTGGGCCTGCGCGCCGGCTGCGCACAAAGCGGCGGCCAAGGCGAGGAGTTGTCTGCTTGTCATCGTTGTCCCTCCGGTGTTGCTCTCGGAAGGATTCTGGGAGCGTCACCCGTGACGCAACTTGCGATGAGTCAAGCGGAGAAGGCTACTGCTCGAGCCGCAGGATCTCGAGCTGCTCGGGCACCGTCTCGAAGGTGCCGGTGCCGGCCGGCATCTGCATCAGCGGTTTGCCCGAGGGGTCGAGCAGCCAGACGCTCGGGTAGACGAGCTGGCGCACCCGCTCGTCGCCGAGCGCGCGCATGAAGTCGGCATAGGGCAGCGACTTGTCGCCGATGCGGAACCAGAGGCGATCGGCCTGGTAGCTCAGGCTGCTGCGCATCTCGAAGACGATCCATTCGCGGGCGAAGTGCGGCGCCAGTTCGGCGGCGTTCTTCTCGAGGAAGGCTTCGTACTTGCGGCAGAACGGGCAGTCGCTCGCGCCGAGGTAGAGGTAGATGCGCTTGTTCTCGCGCTGGGCGCGCTGCAGCGCGGCGCTGAGGTCGAACTCGAGGCGCTGCGGCGCACCGCTGGGCTGGATCAGCGTCGGCGAGTAGCGCGCTGGCAAGCCGATCGCCTGCGCCGCAAAGGCCGCCACGCCGAGCAGGAGGGTGACGACGAGACGGCGCACCAGCATCATGTTCGACTCAGCCGATCGCCAGCGTGCCGACGAACTGCCCGTCCTTGGTGTCGGTCACCTCGGCCCGCAGTTCGCCCTTGCCGTGCGGCACGAAGTTGAAGCGCAGCGTCGGGTTCTCGCTGACCGAGAAGTCGAGTTCGGCGTCGAACACCTTGCGCCCGGCGTAGCTGACGCGGATGGAGCGCACGAAGTGCGGCGGGATGTACATCACCGTCACCTGGTTCAGCTCGAAGCCGGTGTCGTTGGGGTGGATCACGGTCACGTCCGCCGCGACCGGCTGGTCCATGTGCACTTCGCCAGCGACCTTCAGCATCGTCTTGCCGATCAGGTGCAGCGCCTCGCGGTTCGGTGGCGCCGAGCAGCCGCCGGAGGTCTTCACGTAGCGCGAGTCGGTGTGCAGTTCGCCGTTGGACAGCTCGCTGACCACGCGAACGTGGCTGTATTCGTCGACCCGCAGGCGCGTCTCGAAGTCGGCCTGGCCAACCTCGGTGGTCAGGTCCAGCACGGCCGCGATCGGCGAGGGATTCTTGTCGACGACGAGGAACAGGCGGCGCACGTACAGGTCACTCTTCTGCGCCAGCTTGGACACCACCTTGACCGGCACCGAGGCGCCGTAAGCCGCGCGCAGCGGCGCGATCACCTGCACCGTGCCCTGGCCGTGGATCAGCGTCTTGCCGGGAAACAGCTTGCCGCTGATGCGTTCCCATTCGGGCGAGGAAGCGTCGTGCGTCGCGCTGGGCAGCCCGCCGGGCGCGGCGAAGACGGTGGCCGGAGCGATCGCCAGCGCGGCGAGGCCCTGCAGGGCGTGGCGGCGATTGCGGTCGGGATGCATGGGCGACAACTCCTGGAACTACTTGAACATCAACTCGCGCTCGATGCGCAAGAACGCGATCGACGCGTTGCGGCGGTGGATCAGTTCGTACTGGTCCCAGCGCTGGTAGGCGGGCAGGTCCCCGGCCTCGGGCACGTCCATCAGCGAGGTGCCGGCGGTCACCAGCTGGCGCATGCGCGCCTCCAGCGCGCTCAGGTAACGATCCACCGTGTCAACCAGTTCGGATGATGAGGCGGGGCCATGCCCAGGCACCACGGTGGCAACCCGCAAGCCGCGCAGCGCGGCCAGCGCCAGGTGCCAGCGGGCGAGATCGGCGTCCTGGATGTCGGGCACACGCTGCGCGTCGAGCAGGCCGCCGCCGAACAGCACGCCGCTGGCTTCGTCGAGCACGGCGATGTCGCCCGGGCCGCTGGAGTGGCCGAGGTACAGCACACGCACCGCGCGGCCGATGCCCTCGATCGTGTGCGTGTCGGCGAAGGTCTGGTCGGCCTTGTACATGGTGGTGCCGGCCAGCGGCGCCTCGCCGATCACCTGGCGCAGCTGCTTCAGGCAGGTCTCGCAGCGCGCCGCCATCAGCCGCGCGGTGCGCTCGTGCATGCGCACCGGGATGCCGGCATCCTGGAAGGCCTTGCCGCCGAACAGGAACTCCGGCCGCGTGTGCGTGACCAGCGCGAGCTTGATCGGCTGATCGGTGACGGCGCGGATGGCGGCGAGGATCGCCTGGCCATGGGCGTACGAGGTGCCGGTGTCGACCACCACCACGCCCGCGCTGCCGACGATGAAGCCGGCATTGCCGATGCGGCCGAGGTTGCTCTCGTCGGCCGCACCGATGCTGCCGGGCAGCATGTAGACGCCGGGGGCCAACGCACGCGCAGCGGGCGCCGTGCCGGGCGCGCCCGCGGCGGCGCAGCCAGCCAGCACGGCCGCGCCGGCGACGCTCAGCCAGGCCAGCCAGTGCCGACGCGAGAGACAGGACATTCGCAAGCCGCCTACTTCTTCTCGGCCAGCGTCTTCAGGTTGGCGAGCCCGGCCTTGTAGACGCCGGTGATCGCCGCGACGGCGGCCTCGTCGTTCTGGTCGGGCGGCGGATCGTTGTTCGGGAAGCCACGGTAGAAGGCGCCACGCCACTCGACCACCGAGCCGCTGCCCTCGGCCTTCACGGTGATCGTCGAGGTGTAGTTGGTCACCGGCAGCGCGCCGCCGTCCTTGGCGCGGTAGCTGTAGCGCATCTTGGCGGCGTCGTAGGACTCCAGCGACTCGGTCAGCGCGCCGCCGTTCTTCAGCTTGATCTGGCGCACCGAGCCTTCGTCGTTGCCCTTGTCGGCCGGGCTCTCGGCCACGGCCGGGTGCCAGTTCTTCAGCGCGCCGAAGTCCTTGACGATGCCCCAGACCTTGTCGGCCGGCGCGTCGATCGCGATGGTCTCGGTGACCTTCTGTCGTGTCGGGCCGTGGGCGGCGGCGGGTGCCACCAGGGACGCGGTCAGTGCGAGGCCGGTCAGCCAGCGCAGGGAGCGGGAATGCATCGAAAGGTCTCCTCGGGTGTCGTGAATGCAAAGGGGGTCATGGCGTGGCCGGCGCGCCGATGAACGCGCCGAAACCACGGCTGTTGCTGCCGGTGGCGATGGTGTCCAGCGTGCGGCCGCTCTGCGCGTCGAGCACGGCGACGTTGTCGTCCATCCAGTTGACGACGTAGACGCGCTCGCCGTGCGACGCGATGCCTTCGGGGTAGGCGAAGCCGGTCAGCGTGCGCTGCACGGCGAGCGTCTCGGCATCGATCACGCTGACGCTGTTGCCGTGCTGGTTGGTCACGTAGAGCAGGGCGCCGCCGCGCGCCAGGGCTGCGCCGTAGGGCGCCTTGCCGACCTTCACCGTGGCGGTGACCGAGAAGCTGCGCAGATCGATCACCGAGACATCGTCGCTGAGCACGTTCAGCGCGTACAGGCGCTGCCGCGGTGCGTCGAGCAGCAGTGCGAAGGGGTGCGAACCGACCTTCACCCGTGCGCTCACGCTGCGGCGGTCGAGATCGATGCGCGCGATGCTGTCGTCGTCGCGCTCGGCAACGTAGACGCTGCGGCCGTCGGCAGCGGCCGCCACGCCGGCCGGCGCCTTGCCGACCTCGATCTCGAGCGGCGTGCCGTCGCGCTTCGAGGCGTCGATGACCAGCAGCCGGTGGCGGTACCAGTCGGCGACGAACACCCGCGCGCCGTCGGGCGATGCATCGATGCCGACCGGCCCGCTGCCGGCCGGCCAGGTGTCGATCACCCGCTGCGTGCGCATGTCGATCACCGACAGGGTCTTGCTGTCCGGGTTGGAGACGTAGACGCGGCCGGTCGCACTCGCCGCCACCACGCCGGCCGGCGAGCGCCCCACCGGCACGGTGGCCACCACCTGCTGCTTCGCCAGGTCGATCACCGAAACGTCGTGGCTGCCCTGATTGGTGATGTAGGCGAACGGCGCCGCCGAGCTGGCACCGGCGGCGCAGCAGCAGGCGGCGATCAGCGCGCGAACGCTCATTTCGGCGAGTCGCGCAGCGCCTGCGCTGCGACGAAACGCAGCTCGTTGGAGTCGACCACCGTGGCGCGCAGCTCGCCGCTGCCCTGCGGCTGGAACCAGAAACGGAAGTTCGGGTTCTCGCTCATCGAGAAGTCGACGTCGGCACTGAACACCGGCTTGCCGGCGTAGCTCACGTCGATCTTGCGCACGTAGTGCGCCGGCGTGAACTGGCGCGTGTACTGGTCCATCGCCAGGCCCGAGTGATTCGGATGGTCGATCATCAGCTGCGCGAGCACCGGGCTGCCGCCCTTCACGTCGCCCTCGATCCGGAAGCGCATCTGGCCGAGCGTGGCCAGCGCCGCCTTGGCGTCGCTGCCGGGCGCCGCCGAGCAGCCGCCCGAGGCCTTGACGAAGCGTGTCACGCCGAACAACCGGCCGTCGCTGAGCTCGGCGATCGCGCGCACGTGCGAATAGGCGTCGATGCGCACGCGCGTCTCGATCTCGGCGCGGCCGCTGTCCGGCGTGAAGCTGAAGATGCCGGAGATCGGCGAGGGGTTGGCGTCGATGATCAGGTAGAGCTTGCTGACATGGGCGCCCGGCGTCTGCGGGAACTTCGTGCGGATGGCCACAGGAACGACCGCTGCGTCGATCGCCCGCGCCGGCGCCTCGAGCTTCAGCATGTCCGCCGGGGCCGGTGCGATCGAGCGGCCCTCGAACAGGCTGGCGCGCACCTTCTGCCACACCGGGCTGGCCGCCGGGTCGTCGGTCGGCTGCAGGTTGGCAGCGGCGGCCGGGCCGCCCACGACGGCGACGAGCAGGACGGTCAGGAGTGCGGAGCGGCGGTTCATGGTGTGTCTACCTCGGGTTGATGAAGCAGCCCTTCTGCACCTGGGACTGCAGTTCGCGGTAGCGCTTGAGCGCCGGCTTGACGGTCTCGTTGTCGCGCAGCTCGCTGCCGCGCTCGCCGCCGATCGAGATGGCGTTGGCGATGGTGGCCATCTCGACATACTCGTCGAACTTGACCTCGCGCGCCAGTGCATCGAGCGCGCAGGAGCACTTGTTGACCATCTCGAAGTTCGGGCCCGGGTTGTTGCGCATGCACTCCTGCACGTACAGGACGCGGTCGACGGTCGGGAAGTCGTTGGCGAACGTCGGGCCGGACAGCACCAGCAGTGTGGTGACGGCGGCGAGGGAACGCGGGATGTTCATGGTGAGGTCCGTGGGCAAAGGCGGAAGGTCAGGGCTTGCGCGTGGCGGCGACACCGCCGTCGAGCAGCATCTCCTCGGCGATCAGCGGCGCGGCGTCGGCCGTCTCGCCGTCGATGCGCGAGCGCACCGCGTAGACGCCGCCAGGCACCGCGTCCGACAGCGTGAACACGTACTGCTTGTTGGCGAACTTCTCGAAGCGCACGCGCAGCGGATCGTCGCGGTAGGGCGCAATGGTGATCTGGCGCGCCGCGACCGTCTTGCCGCGATAGCTCACCGAGACGTCGTCGATCTGCGCGCCCTGGTAGACGGCCATGCGAATGCGCTTGCGGAAGTAGTTCTGCTGGCCTTTGGTCAGGCGGTTCATCTCGCGGATGTCGCGTTCGAGGAAGTACAGCACCGCCGGGTTGCCCTGCGCCTCGTCGACTTCGGGCAGTGCCAGCTTGCGTGCCCCGCTGAGGAAGTCGGCGCTGGCCATGCAGCACTTGCCGTCGCGGCGCGCGCTGAGCTTGACGGCCACCTGGTCGTCGAACGCCTCCTCCATGCTGCCGCTCTTGCTGAAGCTGTAGCGCAGCGTCGCCGGCGGCTTGGTGCCGGCGAGATGGTTGGTCATGAACAGCGCGCGCTCGGCGGGCGAGAAGTCTTCGGCGGCCCGCGCCGGGCCGGCCAGCGCCAGGAGGGCGGCGGCCAGGGCGGCGGCGCGGCAAAGGGTATCGGTCAGGTTCATCGTGTCGTCGAGGCGGAAGGGGCCGGGGAAGGGATGGGTGTCACGCGGGCGCGCTCGAGCACTGCGCCCGCCTCGTCGGCGCGACCCTGGCGGGCGAGGGCGGTCGCCAGCAACTGCCGTGGCTCGGTATCGTCGGGCTCGGCGCGGAGCCAGTCGCGCGCCAGCGCCTCGAGTTCCGGCCAGCGGTCGTTGCGCACCAGCACCGCCGCCTGCAGGAAGCGCGGCTGGCTGGCCGGGTGGGTCTGCCAGTACGGCAGCTGCTGGGAGTCCAGCGGCATGACCTGGCGGAAGCTGCCGCGCTGCGCATCGGCGAGCATCTGCGCCACCCACTCGACCGGTGCGGCGAAGTAGTGCGACTCGCCGCCACGCAGCCGGAAGGTAAGGATGCCGACCAACCGGCCGTCGTCGTCGAACAGCCCGCCGCCGCTGGCGCCGGAGTTGAAGAAGTTGCTGCTCTGGATCACGCGGCTGCCGTCGTGGCGGTGCAGCTGGATCACCGCGCCCGTGCTGTTCTGGATGCCCATGCCGCCGGTGTAGCCGAGCGCCGTTACCGGCTGGCCGATCGTCAGCTCGGCGGCGCGTCCGAGCGCCACCGGCTGCGCGCCGAGGCCGGGCACGTCGAGCAGGCACAGGTCTCGGCCGATGTCGCTGGCCTGCCAGCGCGCCGGGTAGCGCAGCCCACCGCGCAGGATGTGGATCGCCGTGGCATCGCGTGTCACGTGGCAGTTGGTCACCACCTTGTCCGACTCGAGCGCCACCGCCGAGCCGAGAGAAAAGCCGCCGCGCTGACGTGGCGCTTCGACGCGCAGCACGCTGGCCGCGAGGCTGACGTAGGCGGCCTGGTCCAGCGCCGCCCACGCCGGCGCCGGCACCGCCAGCGTGGGCAGCAGCGCGAGCAGGGGCAGCAGGTACTTCATTGCGGGCGAGCGGCGCAGGCCCTCAGGGCTTCTTCGCAGCGTAGCTTTCGTCGACGACAGGGACCCCGAACTCCTGCAGGATGGCGGCGATCTCGGGCTTCTTCGATTCGAGCAGGCCCTCGATCTGCTGCTTCCACTCGCGTTCGCCGTAGCGCACACCCATCGCCATCTCGTAGTCGAACTTCACGCCCGGCTCGGAACGCAGCGGCACGACGGTGAGCTTGGGCGACTGCACGCGCTTGGCGAAGTAGCCGGCGATCGGCCCCCACACGACGGCGGCGTCGATCTTGCCGGCGGCCAGGTCCTTCTCGATGATCTCGCCCGGGTACTGCGCCGGGTCCGCGTTCATGATCTGGTACGGCACGCCCGTCTCGACCAGGCCATGCCTGACCAGCCACTCCGATGCGGGAGAACGGTCGTACAGCCCGATGCGCAGCTTGGCGAGCACCGCGCGGTCGGTCTTGAGGAATTCATCGCTGGTCTTCACGCCGTCCAGGCCCTTGCCGGGCGCGTAGACGAGCGCGTAGGTCGAGCGGTAGTAGGGCTTGGTCACCGACACCTGGTCGAATCCGGCCGGCACGCCCATGACGATGTCGCAGGGGTAGTCCTGGCCGGGCAGCTTGTAGCGAAGCGTGTTGCGGATGAAGGCCAGCCGCTGCGGGAACGAGTAGTAGGTGACCGGCAGGCCGAGCGCCTTGCCGAACACCTCGGCGATGCGGTTCTCGATGCCTTCGGCCTGGGTGTTCGAGAACGGCAGGTTGTTGGGGTCCTGGCAGACGCGCAGCGCTTCGCGCTTGGGCGGAGCGTCCGCGCTCTGGGCCGTCGCTGCGGCCGCCGTGAACATCGTGGCGATGAGCGCCGCAGCGCGCAATGTCGTCATTTCTGGATGGGCTCGACCTTGGCGCGGGTGATCGCACCGTCGGAACGGCCCTTCAGGTAGGCGTACAGGTGGTCCATGTTGTCCATCACCTGCTGGCTGGTGCCGAAGCTCTGCATGCCCTTGTCGAGGCGGCCGTCGCGCACGGTCTTGACGAACTCTTCCTTGGTCAGCGTCTTCAGGCTGTTGACGAGCGAGGGACCGACCATGCCTTCCTGGTTGGCGCCATGGCAGCGGTCGCAGGCAGCGGCGCGCCAGGTGCGGAAGCCCTTCATCGTGTTCTCGTCGACCTTGTAGCCGTCGACCACGGTGTACAGCGGTGTCTGTTGAGCGAATGCCGTGGTGGCAGCGAGGAGCGAAAGGCCGATGAAAGTGTTCCGAAACATGTGACTGTCTTCCGTTTGAAAAAAGGGGGACGGTGCCATCGGCCCCATCCCCCCGGGGTACGAACCGGCCCGTTGGACCGGTTTTTTCGCGATCAGTTCGGCAGCGCGAACACGGTCAACGAACCGCCCAGGTCGGTGTACTGGTTCAGTTCCTTGTAGCCGCCCACGGCGCCCAGGCCATCGGTGTCCTTCTCGAGGCCAGCCGCCATGCCGATGCCGGCCCAGCCGCCAATGCCAGAGAACACGCCCATGTACTGCTTGCCCTTGTGCTCATAGGTGAACACGTTGCCGATGATGCCGGACGGGGTGCGGAACTTGTACAGCTCCTTGGTGATGTCCTTCGCATCGACGCACTTGAAGTAGCCTTCCAGCGTGCCGTAGCAGCTCAGGCCGCCCGCGGTGTTGAGCGAGCCGCTCCACACCGAGAACTTCTCGGGCTTGCTCTGGACGATCTTGCCGGTGCCGGCGTCCCAGGTGATGTAGTTGCCCATGCCGCCGTGGCTTCCCGGTGCCGGGAACATCGACAGCGTGGCACCCACATACGGCTGGCCCGCGGTGTACTCGACCTTGAACGGCTCGTAGTCCATGCAGACGTGGTTCGTCGGCACGTAGAACAGGCCGGTGTTCGGGTCGAACGAGGCGGGTTGCTGGTCCTTCGAGCCGAGCGCCGCCGGGCAGATGCCCTTGGTGTTGACGTCAGGACCGTTCTGCGCGGTCGAGTACTTCGCCACCACTTGCGGACGGCCGGTCTTCATGTCGACGTGCGTCGCCCAGTTCACCTTCGGGTCGTACTTCTCGGCCACGAGCAGCGCACCGTTGGTGCGATCCAGCGTGTACGCGAAGCCGTTGCGGTCGAAGTGGACCAGCGCCTTGGTCGGCTTGCCCTTCACCGGGATGTCCGCGAGGATCATCTCGTTGATGCCGTCGAAGTCCCACTCGTCGAACGGCGTCATCTGGTAGACCCAGTTGACCTTGCCGGTGTCGACGTCACGCGACCAGATGGACATGGACCACTTGTTGTCGCCAGGGCGCTGCGCCGGGTTCCAGGTCGACGGGTTGCCGGTGCCGTAGAACACCGCGTTCAGCGCCTTGTCGTAGCTGTACCAGCCCCAGGTCGTGCCGCCGCCGATCTTCCACTGGTCGCCCTTCCAGGTCTTCAGCGAAGAGTCCGGGCCGACGGGCTTGACCGCGCCGTCCGTCCAGGTGGTGGTCTTGGCCGGGTCGATCAGCATCTCGGCGTCGGGACCGACGCTGTAGCCCTTCCAGGCCAGCTTGCCGTCGGACAGGTTGTACGCTGCCAGGAAGCCGCGCACACCCCACTCGCCGCCGGAGATGCCGGTGATGACCTTGTCCTTGAAGACGTGCGGCGCGTTGGTGTTCACCGCGCCGAGCTTCGGGTCGCCGTTCTTGACCGACCAGATCAGCTTGCCGGTCTTGGCGTCCAGCGCGATCAGGTTCGAGTCGGCCTGCTGCAGGATGACCTTGCCTTCGGCATAGGCCAGCCCGCGGTTGACCGTGTCGCAGCACATCTGCGGAATGACCGCCGGGTCCTGCTTCGGCTCGTACTTCCAGACGATCTTCTGGGTGTCGAGATTGATCGCGAAGACCTTGTTCGGGAACGGCGAGTGCAGGTACATCATGCCGTCGATCACCAGGGGCGAGCCTTCGTGGCCGCGCAGCACGCCGGTGGAGAAGGTCCACGCGACCTGCATCTTGCCGACGTTGCCCTTGTTGATCTGGTTCAGCTTGCTGTAGCGCTGGTTGTACATGTCACCAGCCTGCATCGCCCAGTTCTTGGAGTTGGCGATGTTCTTCTCGACGTCCGCGTTGGCAAGCGCCACACCCGGAACAGCGAGAGATGCCGCCAGACCCAAGGCCGACCAAGCCAGCCTGCGGGATTGCCCTGAAATTCGCATCGATGTCTCCTTGTTGAAGTGACCGGAGTCCGTTCGCGCGGATCAACCCAATGAACCCACCCCCGCGCGATTTCGAGAGCTCGGCGACCGGCGCAACCGCAATTTCTGCGCCTGCTTTTCCGGCCTGCCACCGATTCGACTCGCATCGCCGCGGCGGTTGTGGACTTGAACGCGCCAGCACAGACCACGGCTGACCGTCGGGCGTATCCGACGCGTACAAATGTGCCGCGTCGGCAGCCGCTGCGCGGGAGCTCCAGGGATCATCCTGATAGGGAAACCACGGGGTTCGGTGGCGCGTTTCGTTGACGTGCGACGCGCGATGCAAAGCGCCGCGAACAAGGTGCGCCGAATCCGTGGCATCGCTGCCGGCACAGAGTGTTTCATCGATGCGGAGCATCGTTGACATCGATCGATGCGGGCGCGGTCGCTCGCCGTGGCGGATGTAAAAATCAAGCGCGGGAATCCACCGCCTTGCGGTCGTGTGGCGTGTCCCCGTTCAATGGCGGCGCCTGACGGGCGGGTCCATCCCTTGCTCGCAATGACCCATGAATGCGCCGAACCCCGAACCCGAGGCCCGACCCTTTCGATGACGATCAACGCCAAGGCCGCCGTGCTGCGCACGACCGGCCTGACCAAACGCTATGGCAAGCATGCCGCCCTCGACCAGCTGACGCTCGAACTCTGCGCGGGCAGCTTCGTCGCGCTGCTTGGCCCCAACGGCGCGGGCAAGTCCACACTGTTCCAGGTGCTTACCGGCCTGTTCGCCGCCGACGAAGGTGACGTCGAGGTGGCCGGCCACTCGCTGCGCCATGCCGGCTCGGCGGCGCTGCGCCACATCGGCGTGGTGTTCCAGCAGATCTCGCTGGACCTGGACCTGAGCATCCGCCGCAACCTGCAGTTCCAGGCCGACCTGCACGGCCTGCCCGGCGCGCTGGCGCGTGAACGCATCGAGTCGGGCTGCGCGCGCTTCGGGCTGGAGGGGCAGATGGACCGAAAGGTGCGTGAGCTGTCTGGCGGGAATCGCAGAAAGGTGGAACTGGTGCGGGCCAATCTGCACCAACCGGCCGTGCTGCTGATGGACGAGGCCACCGTCGGGCTGGACCCGAAGTCGCGCCAGGACCTGCTCGCCGCGCTGCATGCCGACGTGCGCGAGCGTGGCGTCTGCGTGCTGTGGGCGACGCACTGGGTCGAGGAGACCGAAGGCGCCGACCGCGTCCTCGTGCTGCACAAGGGCAAGTTGCTGGCCGACGGCAGCCGGCCCGCGGTGACCGAGTCTCTCGGCGAAGCCACGCTCGAGGCCGGCTTCATTGCCCGCACACAGTGATATTGACCAACAACAAGCCGCAAGGAGACCGACGCATGACCCTCGCCCCCCGCATCCTGACGACGCTCTGCCTGGCGCTGGCCGTCGGCGCCGCCGCCGCGCAGGGCACGGCCTACGTCAGCAGCGAGAAGGACGACGCGCTGACGCTGATCGACACGCAGACGCTGGCCGTCAAGGGCACGATTCCGACCTGCAAGCGCGGCCGCCACATCCAGCGCCTGCCCGACGGCAAGCTGATGGTCGCCTGCACCGACTCCAACGCCGCCGACGTGATCGACCCGGCCACCGGCAAGTCGGTGCGCCGGGTGCCGCTGGGCGACGAGCCGGAGGCCTTCGACATCTCGCCCGACGGCAAGACGATCTATGTCTCCAACGAGGACGAAGCCGAGGCCAGCTTCGTCGATGCCGCCAGCGGCAAGGTGCTGCAGTCGATCAAGGTCGGCCAGGAACCCGAGGGCGTCAAGCTCAGCGCCGACGGCAAGACGCTGTACGTGACCTCCGAGGTGGCCAGCATGGTCCACGTGATCGACGTGGCCGGCGCGAAGGTGGTGAAGAACGTCAAGGTCGGCAAGCGGCCGCGCCGCATGGCGATCACGCCGGACGGCAAGGAACTGTGGGTGACCAACGAGCTCGACGCCAGCGTCAGCATCGTCTCGACCGCCGACCACAGTGTCATCGGCACGATCAAGTTCACCGTCAAGGGCGCCCGCGCGGAGGACATCTCGCCGGTGGGCATCACCATGACGAAGGACGGCAAGCGTGCCTTCGTCTCGCTGGGCAAGGCCAACCACGTCGCCTTCGTCGACGTGCCCGGCCGCAAGGTGACCGACCTGGTGCTGGTCGGCAAGCGCGCCTGGAACGTCACGCTCGACAAGGCCGAGGCACGGTTGTGGGTGGTCAACGGCATGAGCGACGACGTCACCGTGGTCGACGTGGCCGGCGCCAGGGCGGTCAAGAGCATCCCGGTCGGGCGCGTTCCCTACGGCGTGGTGATCGTCGAATGAGGCGTTTCGCGATCCTCTTCGTGCCGCTGGCACTGGCGCTCGCCGCAGGCCCGGCGACGGCGCAGGTGCTGAAGGCCACGCTGCTTCATCCGGCCGACGATGCCCGGCTGGAGCGCTCGCGCGCCGAGCGCGCCTACCTCGGCCACCCGACCGGCCCGGCCGAGGACGGCGCGAAGATGGCGCTTGAGGAGGGCCAGTTCGAGCTCGAAGCCGTCGGCGCCAAAGTGGTTCTGGACAGCAAGCCGGCGGCGACGCTGGAGGCCGCCAGGGCGGCCGCCCTGGCGGCCGAGAAGGCCGGCGCCGCGGTGCTGCTGGCCGACCTGCCGGCCGACTGGCAGCTCGCGATCACCGATGCGGTGAAGATCCCGGTGCTCAACCTCAGCGAGCCGGCCGACCGGCTGCGCGCGCAGGACTGCCGTGCGCGGCTGTTCCACCTGATCCCGAGCGAGCGCATGCGCAGCGACGCGCTGGCGCAGACGCTGGTGTCGCGCAAGTGGAGCAACGTGCTGCTGCTGATCGGGCCCAGCCCGGCCGACCAGCAGCGTGCCGCCACCGTGCAGGCCTCGATGAAGCGCTATGGTCTGAAAGTGGCCGGCAGCAAGCCGTTCAAGATGTCGGCCGACCCGCGCGAGCGCGACCTCGCCAACCCGCTGCTGCTGACCGCCGGCGCGCAGTACGACGCGGTGTGGGTGGTCGACAGCGACGGCGAGTTCGCGCGCACGCTGCCGTACCGCACCGTGCTGCCGCGGCCGGTGGTCGGCGACGCCGGGCTCGTCGCCGTGGCCTGGCATGCGCAGTTCGAGCGCTTCGGCGCGCCGCAGGTGTCGCGCCGCTTCATGAAGGCCACGAAGCGGCCGATGACGGCGCACGACTGGTCGGCCTGGATGGCCGGCAAGGCGCTGGTCGGCGCGGCGGTGGCGGCGCCCAAGGGCCCCGCAGCCGCCTGGGCGCAGGCCATCGCGAAGACGCCGGTGGACGGCTCCAAGGGCGTGGGCATGACCTTCCGCCCCTGGGATGGCCAGCTGCGCCAGACCCTGCTGCTGACCGACGGGCAGGGCGTGATCTCGCAGGCGCCGATCGAAGGGCTGCTGCATCCCACCAACGTGCTGGACACCCTGGGCGCCGATGCGCCGGAGAAGCTGTGCAAGCAAGCGCGCTGAACCCTGCTGCCGGCGTGCGCCGCGGCCTGCCGCATGCGCTGCAGGCGCTGCGTGCGATCGTGCTACGCGAGCTGCTGAAGTTCTCGCAGCAGACCGGCCGCCTCGTCTCCGCGCTGGTGCGGCCGCTGCTGTGGCTGGCGGTGTTCGCCGCGGGCTTCCGCAACGTCTTCGGCGTGGCCATCGTCGAGCCCTACGACACCTACATCCCCTACGACGTCTACATCGTGCCCGGGCTGGTCGGCATGGTGCTTCTGTTCAACGGCATGCAGTCGTCGCTGGCGATGGTCTACGACCGCGAGATGGGCTTGATGCGGCTGCTGCTCACGGCGCCGTTGCCGCGGTCCTGGCTGCTGTTCTGCAAGCTGTGCGCGACGGCACTGCTGTCGGTGCTGCAGGCGCTGGCCTTCGTGGTCGTCGCGCTGCTGCTCGGCACCGAGCTGCCGGTGCTGAGCTGGACCACGCTGCACGCGCTGGTGGCGCTGCTGGCCGGCGCACTGATGCTCGGCGCGCTCGGCCTGCTGCTGTCGGTGCACATCAAGCAGCTGGAGAACTTCGCCGGCACGATGAACTTCGTCATCTTCCCGATGTACTTCATCTCCACCGCGCTGTACCCGCTGTGGAAGCTGCAGGAGTCGGGCGCCGAGTGGGTCTACCAGCTGGCCCGCTTCAACCCGTTCACGCACGCGGTCGAGTGGATCCGCTTTGCCTGGTACGGCAAGGACCCCGGCCTGGCGCCGTGGGTCGTGCTCGGCTGCCTGCTGGTGTTCTTCGGCTTCGCCTGCTGGGGATACGACCCTCAGCGCGGCTTCGGCGGACTCACCAAGCGCGGCCCTGGGGGAAGCCCATGACCGCGCCGCGCTGGACGCGCCGCGAGTGGTTCGCGGCGATGGCTGCGCTCGCTGCCGTGCCCACGCACGCCAGCCAGCCGTTCCCCACTGCCCGGCCGATCACGCTGTGGGTGCCCTGGCCGGCCGGTGGCGCCACCGACATCACGATGCGGCTGCTCGCCGACATCGCCGGGAGCCACCTCGGCCAGCGCGTGGTGGTGGAGAACCGCCCGGGTGCCGCCGGCACGATGGCGATGCCCATCCTGCAGCAGGCCGAACCCGACGGCTACACCATCGCGCAGATCCCGCAGCCGGTGCTGCGAGCCGTGTACACGCAGAAGGTGTTGTGGGACCCGATCCGCGACGTCACGCCGATCATCCAGATCTCCGGCGTGACCTTCGGCGTGCTGGTGCAGGGATCCAGCGCCTTCCGCACGCTCGACGACCTGTTCGCCTTCGCCCGCGCGCGGCCGGGCGAGCTGAGCATCGCCACCAACGGCGTCGGCACCACGCCGCACGTGGTGCTCGAGGAACTGTTCACCGCGCGTGGCATGAAGTACATCCATGTGCCCTACAAGGGCACCTCCGAACAACTGCTGGCGGTGGACAGCGGCCAGGTGATGGTCGGCGTCAACTCGACCGGCTTCGCGCCGATGGTCGACAACGGTCGGCTGCGCCTGCTGGCCACCTTCGCTGCCAAGCGTTCGCCGCGCTGGCCGAGCGTGCCGACGCTGAAGGAACTGGGCTTTCCGATCGTCGCGATGTCGCCGTACGGCCTGGGCGGGCCTCGCGGGCTGCCGGCGCCGGTGGTGACGGTGCTGCACGACGCCTTCCGCAAGGCGATGTTCGATCCGGCCTTCATCCACGAGATCGGCAAGTACGACCAGGAACTCGACTACCTCGGCCCGGCCGAATACGGCGCCTGGCTGCGCGAGCAGCACGCCAAGGAGAAGCTGGTGGTCGAACGCATGGGCCTGACGCGAGGGGGCAGCTGAAATGAGATTCGCATGATCCGTGTGCTGATCGCCGACGATCATCCGGTCGTGCGCGCCGGCTACCAGCGGCTGCTCGAACAGGCCGGCGACATCCGCGTGGTGGCCGACGTCGGTGACGGCGCGGCGGCCTACGCGGCGTGCCAGGAGCAAAGGCCGGACGTGCTGGTCACCGACCTGTCCATGCCCGGCGGCGGCATGGACCTGATCCAGCGTGTGTCGCAGCGCCATCCGTCACTGCGCGTGCTGGTGTTCAGCATGCATGACAGCGCGCCGCTGGTGCAGCGCGCCTTCGAGGCCGGTGCGCGTGGCTACATTCCCAAGTCCAGCCCGCCCGAATGCCTGGTCGAAGGCGTGCGTGCACTGCAGGCGGGGCGACGCTACCTGGCCCCGGAGTTGCCGGCGGAACTGCTGAAGTCGCGCGACCCGCTGTCCGAGAGCGAGCGACTCGCCTCGCTGAGCGCCCGCGAGTTCGAGGTGTTCCGCCTGCTCGCACAGGGACAGTCGGCCAGCGAGTGCGCGGCGGCGCTCAATCTCAGCGCAAAGACGGTGTCCAACCACCAGAGCGCGATCAAGGACAAGCTCGGCGTGAGCACCTCGGCCGCGCTGGCGCACCTGGCGATCCGCCACCGCGTCATCGAACCCTCGGCCCTCTGACTTTCCCTGATCCGTGCCGGGAAGTTTTCCCTGGAGTGCGGCGCGGGTGATCGTTAGCGTCGGCGCCGAAGCCCGCCGAGTCGCAGAGCAGGCCGAAATCGAACCACACGAGGGACACCCATGCCGAACTTCCGCGCGCCGCAGCGGCGCCATTCCCCCATTGCGCTGGCCTGCCTGGCGCTGAGCGCCGGGCTGGCCCAGGCCCAGTCCGATTCGACGCTGCCGCGCGTCGAGGTGATCGGCGCCACGCCGGTGCCCGGCATCGGTGTGCCGAAGGACCAGATCCCGGCCAACGTGCAGAGCCTGGACGCACAACGCCTGCGCCAGACCCAGGTGCTGAACCTGCCCGACGCGATGACGACGCTGATGCCCAGCGCCAACGTCAACGAGATCCAGGGCAACCCGTACCAGCTCGACGTCAACTACCGCGGCTTCACGGCCAGCCCGCTGCTGGGCACGCCGCAGGGCCTGTCGGTGTTCCAGGACGGCGTGCGCATCAACGAGCCCTTCGGCGACGTCGTCAACTGGGACCTGGTGCCGCGCGCCGCGCTGGCCGGCCTGGTGATGATGCCGGGCTCGAACCCGGTGTTCGGCCTGAACACGCTGGGCGGCGCGCTGACGCTGACCACCAAGAGCGGCGACACCCACCCGGGCACCGAGGTCGAGCTGCTGGCCGGCTCCTTCAAGCGCTTCTCCGGCGAGGTGTCGCATGGCCGGCAGCTCGGCGAGAACGGCCACCTGTTCATCGCCGGCAGCGTGTTCGACGAGGACGGCTGGCGCGACTACTCGCCCTCGAAGGTGCAGCAGCTGTTCGTCAAGGGCGGCGCACATGTCGGCGACCTGTCCTGGTCGCTCAGCCTGACCCATGCCGACAACGACCTGATCGGCAACGGCGTGCTGCCGGAGTCGATGCTGGAGCGCAGCCGCACGCAGATCTACACGCGGCCCGACCAGACGAAGACGAAGATGACGATGCTGACGTTGAACACGCTCTACGACGTCAGCGCCACGCATCAGCTCTCGGCCACCGCCTACCTGCGTCGCGGCCGCACCGCCACGCTCAACGGCGACCTGAACGACGACTACGATCCGCCTGCGGTCACCGAGACCGGTGTCGAGAACCGCACCAAGACCAACCAGCGCAGTCTGGGCCTGGCGCTGCAGTCGACGCACAAGCTGGCGAACCAGCAGCTGACGCTGGGTGTGTCGATCGACCGCGGCCGCAGCGACTTCGAGCAGACCGAGGCCGAAGGCGAACTCGACGACACCCGCGCGGTGATCCCCGAGGACGATCCCGAACTCGACGCGATGATCTCCGGCAAGAGCCGCACCACCAGCGTCTACGCGCACGACCTGATCTCGCTGGCGCCGAACCTGCAGCTCACCCTGGCCGGCCGCTACAACAACACCCGCGTGACCACGGTCGACGACGGCCGCATCCGCTTCGGCCTGCCGACCACGCTGGACGGCGAGGGCAGCTACAAGAAGTTCAACCCCTCCGCCGGCCTGACCTGGCAGGCCACGCCCGCGCTGACCGTGTTCGGCAACCTCAGCCAGGGCAACCGCGCGCCCAGCCCGATCGAGCTGGGCTGCTCCGACCCGGCCAACGCCTGCGTGCTGCCCAATGCGCTGCAGTCGGATCCGCCGCTGAAGCAGGTGGTGTCGCGCACGCTGGAGGTCGGCGCGCGCGGTCGCCTCGGCGAGCAGCTGCAGTGGAACGCCGCCGTCTTCCACACCGTCAACAACGACGACCTGCTGTTCATCAGCAACAGCCTGGCGGCCGGGTACTTCACCAACTTCGGCCGCACGCAGCGCCAGGGCTTCGAGCTGGGGCTGTCGCAGCGCGCCGGCAACTTCGGCTGGTCGGCCTCGTACAGCTACCTGCGCGCGACCTTCCAGTCCTCTGCCTGCCTGGTGGCCGAACCGAACAGCACGGCCGAGACCAGCGCCGCCTGCACCGGCGAAGGCGAGATCGAGGTGCGCCCGGGCAACCGCCTGCCGGGGCTGCCGGCGCACAGCGTCAAGCTCGGCGCCGACTGGCAAGCGCTGGACGCCTGGAACGTCGGCGCGCAGCTGCGCGGCTATTCGGGCCAGTACGTGCGCGGCAACGAGAACAACAAGCACAAGCCCGACGGCGTGGACTTCTTCGGTGCCGGGCGGGTCGGCGGCTTCGCGGTGGTCGACGTGACGACCAGCTGGCGCTTCGGCAAGAACGTCGAGGTGTTCGGCAAGATCGCCAACCTGTTCGACCGCCGCTACGCCAGCTCGGGCACGCTGGGCGAGAACGCCTTCGATGCCAGCGGCGCGATCCTGGCGCCCGACGACTGGCGTGACGAGCAGTTCGTCGGCCCCGGCGCGCCGCGCGCCGCCTGGGTCGGGGTGCGGCTGAGCTTCTGATCCGCCTTCCGATGCGCTGAGCGCAGGCCGCCGGGAGGCGGCTTGTGTCTTGCTTGCCCGCTGGCGCGCGGCCGGCAATGTGCCGCGCGCGACGCAGTCTGTGCCGCAACGTGGCACCATGCGGCGCACAACAAGGCACAGGAGACGCCGCATGGAGCGCAACGATGCGCTGCTCGCCGACTGGCGGCAGCGCGCCCTTTCTCTGGAGACGGAGGTGGGCCAGGCCGTGATCGGCCAGCAGCGGGTGCTCCGGCTGGTCAACACCGCCGTGTTCGCGCGCGGCCACGTGCTGCTGCAAGGCGACGTCGGCGTCGGCAAGACCACGCTGCTGCGCGCCTTCGCGCAGGTGCTCGGTGGTGCCTTCGCGCGCACCGAGGGCACGGTCGACCTGATGCCCAACGACCTGATCTACTACACCTACATCAGCGAGCAGGGCCGGCCGGCGGTCGAGCCCGGCCCGCTGATCCGCCACGGCGAAGACCTGGCGATCTTCTTCTTCAACGAGATCAACCGCGCCCGCCCGCAGGTGCATGCGCTGCTGCTGCGCGTGATGGCCGAGCGCAGCGTCTCGGCCTTCAACCGCGAGTTCCACTTCCCGCACCTGCTGGTGTTCGCCGACCGCAACCGCGTCGAGCGGGAAGAGACCTTCGAGATCAGCTCGGCGGCGCGTGATCGCTTCATGATGGAGATCACCATCGAACCGCCGGCCGACGACGCGATGCGCCGCGCGCTGATGTTCGATCCGCGCTTCCACGACACCGACCGCCTCGTCGGCGCGCTGCAGCCGGCGATGGTCGAGCATCGCGAACTCAACGAGGTAGCCGCCACCATCCAGCGCAGCGTGCAGGCCTCCGACGCGCTGCAGGACTACGCGCTGCGGCTGTGGCGCGCGACGGCCGAGCCGGCGGCGTTCGGCGTCACGTTGAGCGACCTCGACACCGCGCAGCTGATGCTCGCCGGCGCCAGCCCGCGCGGCATGAGCCTGCTGCTGCGCGCCGCGCGCGTGGCGGCCTGGCTGGAAGGGCGCAGCTACGTCACGCCGGAAGACGTGCAGGCGGTGTTCGTCGAGACCATCGCGCACCGCCTGGTCTACCAGCCGGTGTTCGAACTGCATCGCCACGAGATCTCGCCGCGGCTGATGGCGGGGATCCTGTCTGCGGTGGCTGCTCCCTGACTCCATGCGGGCGCAAACGTGTTCGATGCGCCAGCGGGTCGAGCGCCGGGCCGCTCCCAAGCCGGCCCGCGCCCCCGCGGGGGGCCGACCGCGGTACGCCGCGGGCGGGGGGCCGTCATGATTCGCGAGCTGCACTACCGCATCGCCGGCGCGGCGACGGGCCTGCTGCCGGGCGCGCACCGCAGCCGCAGCGGCGAGGCCGGCTTCGAATTCCGCGGCCATGCCGCGCTGCAGGACGCGCCCGACGTGCGCCGGCTCGACCTGCACGCCAGCCTGCGCGACCCCTTCGGCGGCTGGATCGTGCGCCTGCACGCGGAGCGCAAGTCGATCCCGGTGGCGGTGGTGGCGGATCTCTCCGCCTCGATGGGCTTCGAGGGCGAGACACGCAAGCTCGACGTGCTGGCCGACTTCACCGAGAGCCTGGCATGGTCGGCCTGGCGGACCGGCGACAGCTTCGGCTTCGTCGGCTGCGACGAGCGTGTGCGCGCCGACTACCTGCAGCCGCAGACGCGCAGCCGCGGCGCCGGCCTCTTGCTGGCCGAACGGCTGCGCAACGAGCCGCTGGCGGGCCGCTCGGCGGCCGGCCTGCGCGACGCACACCGCCATCTGCCGCGCCGGCGCACGCTGGTCTTCCTGGTCTCGGACTTCCACTTCCCGCTGGCCGAACTCGACCCGCTGCTCGACAGCCTGGCGCCGCACGACGTCGTGCCGGTGGTGCTGTGGCAGCCGGTCGAGTTCGCACTCGGCGCGGCGCACGGCCTGGCGCAGGTGCGCGAGCCGGAGAGCGGCGCGGTGCGCTGGCTGTGGTGGCGACCGGCGCTGCGCCAGCGCTGGCGCGAGGCGCACGACGCACGCCGCGACGCGCTGATGAAGGTCTTCGGTGCCCGCCGGCTCGCGCCGTTGTTCATCGAGGGCGCCTTCGACGCCGATGCGGTGACCCGGCATTTCCTGGCCTGACGATGCGGCGCCATCTGCTGTTCGTGACGATGCTCGCGGCGTTGCCCGTGGCTGCTGCGGGTGCCGACGATGCCGTGCTGCGTGTCGAGGCCAGCGAGCCGCGCGCCTACGGCTACCAGGTCGGCGACCACCTGCAGCGGCGCGTGGTCGTGCACGCACCCGCAGGCTGGGTGCTCGACGAAGCCTCGGTGCCGCGGCCGGGTGCGCGCGGCACGGCGCTCGAGCTGCGCTCGGTGCAGCGCAGGAGCGTCGCCGACGGCGGCGGCCAGCGCATCGAGCTCGACCTCGACTACCAGGTCTTCCTCGCCCCGGCGGCGGTGCGCACGGTGGAGATCGCGCCGATCGCGCTGCGCTTCGCCGGCGCGAGCCGCAGCGAAGACCTGCGCATCGATGCCTGGCCGGTGACCATCGCGCCGCTGGTGCAGGTCGAGGCGCCGACACGCCGCGGTCTCGGCGAACTGCAGCCCGACCGACCGCCGCTGCTGCGCGACACCTCGACGCTGCGCACGCGGCTGGTGGCCTGGGCGGCGATCGCGCTGCTGCTGATCGCCACGCTCGCCGTGGCCTACCTGGGCCCGCCCTGGCGCGCTGCGCGCAACCGGCCGTTCGGTATCGCGTGGCGGCAGTTGCGCCGCCTGCCGGCGCAGCCGGACGACGAGGCCTGGCGTGACGCCTGCGTGCGCTTGCACGGGGCCCTGAACCGCACCGCCGGCGAGGTGCTGTTCGAGCGTGACCTCGATGCCTTCGTACAGCGCCACCCCGGCTTCGCACCGCTGCGCGACGAGCTGCAGCGCTTCCTGCACACCACGCGCGAGCAGTTCTTCGGCGGTGCGCGGCGCAGCGCCGACGATGGCCGCTGGCTTCGCGTGCTGTGCAGCCGCTGCCGC